>JAFXIJ010000027.1 GCA_017533175.1 Clostridia bacterium | reverse complement strand
GTGTTTGATTTCTCCTTTCAGAGTAATCGGCATATACTCTCCGAGCGATAGCCCAAACAAAAGCATAAAAGTTTTCTATACTTTGCTGATTATGTACGGCAGATATTACTGCGAGAATTATGTCCGAGCATAAATCCTCTGCTTCATATGAAGTGTTACATCTTCGGTATGAAAATTGATAGATCTTATCAAGAAACTCTTTGTCACCGATAAGTTTTAATATTTCGTTTGCTTTCATTTTGCACCCTTGCTTCAATCATGATTGTTACGCCTATATAGTCGGTAAAAATAGAGGTTGGTTAGGTAGTTTTTATAATTATAACACAAAATTAAATTTTTGTCCCTATTGTAACACAACCATAGCATAAAAGCGGCGAAGGCGCAATAATTATTCATTATTCATTAGCCGTGCGACTTCATTTTTCATTATTCATTGAAAATCCGTTCTTTATTTAATGAATAATGAATGATGAAAAATGAATAGTGAATAATACAAACAAAAATCCGTCCCCTTACGAGAACGGATTTTCGTTTGGTGCCGCTGGCCGGACTTGAACCGGCACGGTGTTGCCACCGAGGGATTTTAAGTCCCTTGCGTCTGCCTATTCCGCCACAGCGGCGTGCTAAAATATTTTATAATATTTATACTGATATGTCAAGAGTTTTATCTAATATTTTTCAAGGTAGCTATGCTTCTCCGATTTATCTGCATCTCGATAGCCAACAATAGCCGCAAGGTTAACATTGTGTACGCTTCTGAACAAATTATCATCAACCGCGGGATTGATTTTCCGCATATCTGCTATCAGTCTCTTAATTTCCCTGCGCTTTGAAAGTTCCTCATGTTCGCTGCTGTCCTTAGTAAATTTGCAAGCGCATTGCAAGAAATTAAGCTCATTATATTTTGACCAAGCAATTATATCCCTTTCCTTGACCTTATAAAGCGGTCTTATAAGCTCCATTCCCTCAAAATTAGTAGATTTTAGCTTTGGGAGCATGGTTTTAATTTCGCTGGCATAGGTCATATTAAGAAGCAAGGTTTCTATCATATCGTCAAAATGGTGTCCGAGTGCAATTTTATTGCACCCAAGCTCCTTTGCCTTTGAGTAAAGGCATCCCCTTCTCATTCTGGCGCAGAGATAGCAAGGCGAACCGCCCGCTGAATATGCAACATCAAAAATATTGCTGTTAAAAACAGTTATAGGTATATTTAAAAGCTCAGCATTTGACTGCATGAGTGTGCGGTTTTCTTCATTGTAGCCGGGGTCCATAACAAGAAAAACAAGCTCAAACGGGTATTTACTATGTCTGTGTAGCTCCTGCATACACTTTGCCATTAAAACCGAGTCTTTGCCTCCCGATATGCAAACGGCAATTTTATCCCCTTCTGTTATTAGCTCATACTCATTTACGGCGCCGACAAAGGAGTTCCAAATAGTTTTTCTGAATTTCTTTATAATACTGCGTTCAATTTCCTTATATCTTTCCATTTTTACTCCAAGACTCTCTAATATATTAATATTATATTATGCTCTTATCTTCTTTTCAAGAAAAATCGACTTGTATTAGTTGTATTTTAATGGTAAAATATTCTTATAAGGCTTTTTAGGGGGAATAAAATGGTTTCGAAAATTCGCAGTATCGGTCTTTTTGGAATGAATGCATATATGGTTGACACCGAGGCGGATGTTTCGGGCGGTTTGCCCTGCTTTGATTTGGTAGGTCTTCCCGACTCGGCTGTAAGAGAATCTCGCGACCGTGTACGCTCAGCCATAAAAAACTGCGGATTTAAATTCCCCGTCGGTCGTATTACGGTAAACCTTGCGCCTGCTGACATTAAAAAAGAAGGCTCTATTTACGATCTTCCCGTTTTACTTGCTATTCTTATTTCAAGCAAGCAGCTTGTGCCGACAATTAACCTTGAAGAAAGTATTTTTTTAGGCGAGGTTTCGCTTGATGGTAGTCTACGCCGAATAAACGGCGTTCTTGCAATGGCTATAAGTGCAAGACAAAACGGTATCAAAAACTTCTTCGTTCCTTATGAAAATGCGCCTGAGGGTGCAGTTATTGAAGGTATTAATGTTTATGGAATTAAGTCAGTTTCTCAAATTGTTGAGCATATTAACGGATTTAATTTAATTGAGCCTCATAAGATAACTGCTACCGAAGATGCTGAGTTTTTGAATCCTGTGCTAGATTTCAGTGATGTAAAAGGACAGGCTGTGGCAAAAAAGGCTATGGAAATTGCGGCAGCTGGCGGTCATAATTTGCTTTTGCTTGGAAGCCCCGGCGCCGGAAAAAGTATGCTTGCA
The DNA here is from genome assembly GCA_017533175.1 of Clostridia bacterium. Taxonomy (GTDB): domain Bacteria; phylum Bacillota; class Clostridia; order Oscillospirales; family Acutalibacteraceae; genus SFWF01. The sequence continues at coordinate 12,377 of JAFXIJ010000027.1, read as the reverse complement.
AAACGGCTTCCCTCCATTTTGCCCGAAATGACATTTGATGAGTCGATAGAGACCACAAAAATTTATTCGGTTGCGGGCGAAATTGACCCCAAAAGCCCTCTTATTAAGGAAAGACCTTTCCGCTCTCCCCACCACACTGTGTCTTCACGGGGACTTTCGGGCGGCGGAAGCATTCCCCGACCGGGCGAAATCTCACTTGCACATAACGGAGTTTTATTCCTTGATGAGCTACCCGAATTTGGTAGAGAAGTTATGGAAACATTAAGACAACCGTTAGAGGACGGCAAAGTAACAATTTCTCGTGTTGCGGGTTCTCTTACATATCCCAGCGAATTCACCTTGGTTGCGGCAATGAATCCATGCCCTTGCGGATTTTTCGGGCATCCTACAAAAAAGTGTACCTGTTCACCGAATGCAGTCAGAAAATATCTTTCAAGAATTTCAGGTCCTATGCTTGACCGACTGGATTTGCATATTGAGGTTCCTCCCGTAGATTATGATTCACTAAAATCTAATAATTTGGAGGAAACAAGCGAACAAGTTCGTCAAAGAGTAAACCGTGCTAGAGAAATCCAAAATAAAAGGTATGAGGGCACAGGCATTACCTGCAACGCTAGGCTTAGACCTAATATGCTGACAAAATACTGTGTTCTTACCGATGATGCCGAGGCAATACTTAAAGCCTCCTTTGACCGACTGGGTCTTTCGGGTAGAGCATATGACAGAATTTTAAAGGTGTCAAGGACAATCGCCGACCTTGCAGAAAGTAAAAATATAGATGCCTCCCATATCGCTCAGGCAATACAGTTCAGAAGCTTAGACCGAAAATATTGGGGAGAATAGACAAAGCGAAGCCAAGGCTTCGCTTTTTTATTATTTATTATCGGGAATGTGGCGGATGAGCTTTTTATAAAGCCATATAAAACATACTCCGCTTACCATAACCGAAATGACCTCTGCTATCGGAAAGCTGAACCAGAAAAGATTTAGCTCTCTTGTGAAAACCGCAAGCAAGTATGCTATGGGCACAAGTGCTAAAAGCTGACGGGCAATTGAAACTATCATAGATAAAAATCCCTTACCGAACGCCTGAAACACCGAACCCGCGGCAATACAAAAGCCTGCAAAAATATAACTAATACTAATAATTCTAAACGCAGGTACGCCAAATTCAAGCATTTCCTCAGATGCATCAAACATAGAAAGCAATTGCTCCGGAAAAAGCTGAAATACTGAAAGTGCAACAAGCATAATTAAGGTGGCAAACAGCACTGCTAGTTTAATACATTGAATCACTCGCGAGCGCTTCCCTGCCCCATAATTATAGGCTATAATCGGAATTACGCCGTTATTCATGCCGAAAAGCGGCATAAACGCAAAGGACTGAATTTTAAAGTATGCTCCAAAAATTGCAACACCCGTTTTTGAGAAAAATCGAAGCAGCATATTATTAAGTGAAAAATTCATTACCGAGCCGATACCTACCATAATAATAGACGGGATTCCTACCGAATAAATTCTCCAAATTGTCTTGCCGTGAGGTTTAAAGTGCTTAAAGTTAAGCTTAACCTCTGGATTGTACTTATGATTAAGTAAAATTCCTATAATACAAGCAACAAGTTGTCCTAAAACGGTTGCAAGTGCAGCTCCGACTACATCCATTTCAAAAACAAAAATGAATATCGGGTCAAGCAGCAGGTTAATAATTGCTCCCGCACCCTGAGTAAACATTGTGTATATTGTTTTTCCCGTAGCCTGCATCAGTCGCTCGAAAATTATCTGTAAAAACACAAAAACCGAGCCAACACTACAAATAGTCAAATACTGAGTTCCGTAGGTAATAATGGTTTGATTATCGGTTTGAAGTTCAAAAAATAGCTTTGAACCAAAAATTCCGAAAAGGATGAATACAACAGAAGAAGCAAGCATCAGGAATACACCGTTGTTTGCTGCCTTTTGAACTCTATCATCGTTCTTTTCTCCAAGAGCCCTAGACAACATAGCATTCATACCGACACCTGTACCAGTAGCAACACCAATCATTAAGTTTTGGATTGGGAAAGCGAGGGATAAAGCGGTAAGCGCATCCTCGCTAATCCAAGAAACAAACATACTGTCAACGACGTTATAAAGTGCCTGAACAAGCATTGACGCCATCATAGGAAGTGACATTGTTATAAGCAATTTTGCAACGGGCATTGTGCCCATTTTATTTTCCTTTAAATTTGACAAAATAACACCTCTTTTTTACACCTTGGCTATTTTACCACATTAATTTTAGTTTATCAAGCAAAAAAATACTCCCGAAGGAGTATTTTTATAAACATAATTATAATACGCTTTGTAAGAACTGTTTTGTTCTCGGATTCCTAGGGTTTGAGAAAAGTTCCTCGGGTGAACCCTGCTCGGCGATAACGCCGTCTGCCATAAAGACAACCCTATCGGCAACCTCTTTTGCAAAGCCCATCTCGTGAGTAACAACAACCATTGTCATTCCCTCGCGTGCCAGCTCCTTCATAACCTCCAAGACCTCGCCGACCATTTCAGGATCTAGCGCACTTGTAGGCTCATCGAAGAGCATAACATCGGGGTTCATAGCCAAGGCACGAACAATTGCAACACGCTGTTTTTGTCCGCCGGAAAGCTGATTTGGATAAGCATTTGCTTTGTCTGAAAGTCCAACTCTTTCAAGAAGTGATAAGGCTTTCTTTTCAGCATCCTCCTTGGACATTTTAAGCAGCTTCATTGGTGCGATTGTGAGGTTCCTAAGTACAGTCATATGTGGGAAGAGGTTAAACTGTTGGAAAACCATTCCCATCTTCTGCCTGTGAAGATTTATATTACATTTAGGAGCGGTTATGTCCTCTCCCTCAAAATAAATTTTTCCGCCCGTTGGCTCTTCAAGTCGGTTAAGGCAACGCAAAAAAGTTGATTTTCCTGAACCCGACGGTCCTATGACAACTACCACATCGCCCTTTGAGATTTCCATATCTATACCCAGAAGTACATTAAGCTTTCCAAAGGACTTTTGCAGATTTTGTGTTTTAATCAATACTTCATTAGTGCTCACTTCTGCGAAGCCTCCTTTCAAGTCTGCCCACAAGCCAAGTAAAGAGCATAACTATTACAAGGTAAATAAGTGCAACGGCAATTAAAGGCATAAATGCCGAGAATGTGCGACCACGGATAAGGTCTCCTGCTTTTGTAAGGTCGGCTATACCTACATAACCTGCAACCGAGGTTTCCTTTAAAAGAACTATAAACTCGTTGCAAAGGGTGGGCAATACCATCTTAAACATCTGAGGAATGATAATGAACACCATAGTCTGTATGTAGTTAAAGCCTACACTTCTTCCTGCCTCAAACTGACCGTTATCTACCGACATAATGCCGCCTCTAAATATTTCAGCAACATAAGCACCCGAGTTAATTCCAAAGGCTATAATAGCTATGAGAGTGGAATTTCTTGATGAGGCGAAGATTATAAAATACATAATGAGGAGTTGGACTACAACAGGAGTTCCTCTTATTACGGTAAGATACAATTTTGCAACAGCGTTAAGCAATTTCATTACAATATATCCTATGCCGCCACGTTTTTTCATCGTTTCAAGATTCTTATCGTGAGTAGTACGGATAATTGCAATTATAACACCGATGGCAATTCCTAAAAGGACAGAGAAAAAGGTTATTAAAAGGGTCATTTTAAGACCATCTAAAAGCCATTTCCATTTTGCACCATCGATAAAGTTTAGTTTGAACTCATCGCAAAAATTTTGCACCCAGTCAGGTGCGTTCACATAAAAATTTGCAAACCATTCTGCCATATTATATGGACTCCTTTAAGTCAAAAAGGGTGGCAAAACTACCACCCTTTTGCTAGTTAATTTAAGCTGTGATTATTTCTCATCTGCGTTTGCAGGGATGTACTTATTAACGATTTTAGCAATTTCGCCGTTATCAGTAAGCTTTTTAAGAGCATCGTTAACCTTATCTAAAAGCTCAGTATCTTCCTTGTTAATAGCGATTGCATAATCTTCTTCTGCATAAGAGCCGTCAAGAATTTTAAGACCTTCATTAGCATTTACAAAAGATTTAGCAGGTTCGTTATCAATAATAACAGCAGTAACCTTGCCGCTCTTTAAAGCCTCAACAGCATCAGCACCTGTCTTGTAACGCTCTACATTAGTCTCACCGAAGCCCCATTTTGCAGGAACATCAGAAGAATAAATGTCGCCTGTGGTATCCTGCTGAACGCCAATCTTGATGCCCTCTTTAACGCCGACAGGGTTGCCGTCAGCATCAAATCCGGTATAGAAATCCTCGAAAGAAGCGTAGGTGCTGTCAGACTTTACGATAACCGACTGAATGCCGGTTGCATAAGAGGTTGAGAAGTTAACACTTTCTTTTCTCTCATCGGTAACAGTAAGACCTGCCATACCGATATCATACTTACCTGTTTCAACGCCTGCTACGATTGCACCGAAATCAATATCTACGATTTCAAGTTCTAGGCCAAGTTCCTCAGCGATAAGCCCAGCAATTTCAACGTCAATGCCTGCAAAAGAGCCGTCATCTGCCTTGAACTCGTAAGGAGGGAATGCAGCATTTGTTGCCATAACAAGCTTATTGTTGTCCTTTGCGCCGCATCCAGCGAAACAGGTTACTATGAGCATACAAGCTAAAAGTAAAGCAATAATTTTTTTCATTACAGTTTTTCCTCCTTTAGAAAAACAAATTTTGTAGTTTAATTATAATAGTAATAATGAATAAATGCAAGTATTTTTTGAATTTATCTCATATTTATTCATTATTTGAATATTTTTAAATTGTGTTGACTTTATAGCAAATTATAGTATAATAGTTAACGTGTTAATTGTTAACAGATTAATTAACGAGGTGATTACTGTTTTGGATAAGAAGATTATTTCTTCCCGTGAAATTCAACACAAGTTTATGTGCATAGGTCGTATGCACCGCCAAGCTATCGAAAATAAAATCGGTACAACGGGTGTTCATAAAAGCCAACATATGATACTTATGCATCTTTATCGCAACAGCGGAGAGCTTTCTCAAAAGGATATTGCAAACCACTTTGAGATAAGTCCTGCTGCGGTTGCCGTAAGCCTTAAAAAACTTGAAGCAGGCGGCTATATTGAGCGTAACTGTGCTTTATCGGATAATAGATATAATGAAATTAAAATTACAAAAAAGGGCAAAGAAGTCGTTGAATATTCAAGAAAAGTTTTTGAATGTATTGATGAAAAAACTTTTGAGGGTATATCAGCAGAGGAAAGAGAAATACTAACATCTTTGCTTGATAAGATTATTTTTAATCTTAAACAGTTCTAGGGAAAGGAAGAATAAAATGAAGCGTTGGTTTAAATATGTAAAGCCCCATCTCCCCTATTTTATAATCGGGCCGATATGTATGATAATTGAGGTAATCGGTGAGGTTCTTATGCCTATGTTCCTTGCTATTGTAATAAACGGAGCAAACAACGGCACCTTGACCGTTGGCGGTAGCATAGGCACGGCAGGGCTGATGATACTTACTGCAATTATTATGATGTTAGGCGGTGTAGGTGGAGCTTACTTTGGCTCGGCAGCATCGGTTAACTTTGCCGCAGACCTTAGAAATGATGCATTTTCCCATATTCAAAAATTCTCATTTTCGAGCATCGATAAGTTTTCAACAGGCTCGCTAATTACCCGTGTTACAAATGATGTTACGCAGCTTCAAAACTTTGTGAATATGCTTCTTAGAATGTGCTTACGCTCGCCCGGTATGCTTATAGGTGCAATTATAATGGCGGTATCAATGCGACCCGACCTTTCGGTAGTTTTGCTTGTAACAGTTCCTTTGATGCTTATTTCTATCGTATTCATTATATCAAAGGGTTTCCCCCGCTTTGCCAAGGTGCAGACCAAAATCGATTCATTAAACAATACAGTTCAAGAAAACATAACAAATGTGCGTGTTGTAAAATCCTTTGTTCGTGAGGACTTTGAAAACGATAAGTTTAAAACCGCAAACCGTGAGCTTAAATCTGCCGGTATGTCGGCTATGAGGGTTATGATATTCATGGGCCCCGTTATGACTATATTTATGAATATTACTACCCTTGCAGTTCTATGGTTCGGTGCACATATAGTACTCGGTGATGCAGGTACTATTGGCGGAATGGAAATCGGTGACCTTTCGGCATTTATTACCTATGTAACACAGATTTTATCTTCCCTTATGATGATAACCATGATGCTTATGCACTCCTCTCGTGCTCTTGCTTCTGCAAGGCGTATCCGTGAGGTTGTTGAAGAAAAGTTTGATTTAACCGACGCTTTTGCTTCGTATCCTGAAAAAACGGTTGAAAGCGGAAAAATTGAATTTAAAAATGTGTCATTCAGCTACTACAAAAACAGTGAAGATAAGGTTTTAGATAATATTAACCTTGTCATTGATGCGGGAAGTACGGTGGGAATAATCGGCTCGACAGGTTGCGGTAAAACCTCCCTTGTATCGCTTATTCCTCGGCTTTATGATGTAGATAGCGGCGAGGTTTTGATTGACGGAATAAATGTCAAGGATTATTCCTTTTACAATCTTCGCGAGGGTGTCGGAATGGTGCTTCAAAAAAATGTTCTGTTCTCAGGCACCGTGGAGGAAAATCTTCGTTGGGGTAATGAAAACGCAACCGCAGATGAAATTAAAACTGCCGCCACATACGCTCAAGCTGATACCTTTGTAGCAAATTTTAAGGATGGCTATGGCACAATGCTTGAACAGGGCGGTGTGAATGTTTCGGGCGGACAAAAGCAGAGGCTTTGTATTGCACGCGCACTATTAAAAAAGCCAAAAATTCTTATTCTTGATGATTCTACAAGTGCGGTTGATACTGCCACAGAAGCTATGATAAGAAAGGCTTTCAAGGAGGAGCTTTGCGGCTCAACTAAAATAATTATTGCACAGCGTATTTCTTCGGTAAAGGACTGCGATACAATAGTAGTTATGAATGATGGAAAAATAACCGGTATCGGCAGTCACGAAGAGCTTCTTGAAAATTGTACCGAATATAGTGAGATATACTACTCGCAAAACGACAAGAAGGAGGATTAATATGGCTAAAAGAACACTTGAACAGCTACAAGCACAATACTCCTCCTCTAAACATTCGGCTCACGGTGCTCCTATGATGAGACCCGGCGGCCCGGGCGGACCGGCAAGAGGCGGCGGAAGGCATAATCACGGACGTATGGGCGGTAAGCCAAAGGACACGCTCAAAACCATAAAACGCTTGTTGGTTTACTTTAAGCCTCACGTACCAAAGTTTATAGTGGTTCTGTTTTGTATGCTAATTAGCACGGTTACCTCACTCTTGGGCTCATTTACTCTTTTGCCAATTATAAACCGCATAGGACAAATTCCTACCGAAATAAAGGACGGAATTATGGCAGTTAAAATGGACAGGGTAATAGAATCCTTTGCTCAATTGCCCTTTATTAAGGATATTATTGCAGAAGGTCGCTTTGCCGAGGTTTTAACCTACGTTTTGGCGGCAATAATAATCTTATTTTTGATATATATTGTGGGTATCATTTGCTCTTATTTGCAGGCAAGGCTTATGCTCTTAATTACACAAAGCATTCTTGAAAAAATAAGAAACGAACTCTTTTCCAAGGTACAGTCACTACCTGTTAGGTTCTTCGACCAAAGTCCTACCGGAGAGATTATGAGCCGTTTCACAAATGATGTTGACAACATTGATGTAATGCTCAACCACTCTGTGCTTTCTCTCATTTCGGGAGCCATAACAATCATAGGCACTCTGTTTTTTATGATAACAACAAACTGGGTTCTGACTGTTATCACTATTTTCTTTATCCCGATTTTTGCATATTGTGGAATTGCGATAGGCAAAGCCTCAAAGAAATATTACTCAGGTCAGCAGAAAGCTTTGGGCGCTGTTAACGGTTATATTGAAGAAACCGTTTCGGGTCAAAAGGTTGTTAAGGTCTTTAATCACGAGCAAACCTGTGTTGAGGAGTTTAGCGTCCTTAATGATGACCTTAGAGATAAGCAGTTTAAGGCGCATTTTTACGGTGGAATCATGGGTCCCGTTACTCATAATGTCAGTATGATAAGCTATGGTGTAACCATTGGTGTCGGCGGCATTATGATGGTAACCTCCGGATTTACCCCGGGTGCTCTTACTGTTTTTGCAAACTATACCCGTCATTTTAATATGCCTATAAATCAGATTTCTCAACAAATGGCATCCATTTTTTCAGCGTTAGCAGGTGCAGAACGCGTTTTCGCGGTTATGGATATGGAGCCTGAGTCCCCTGATGCTCCGGAAAGTGATAAGTTCACCGAAATAAAAGGTCATGTTGAGCTAAAAGACGTAAGCTTCGGTTATATTCCTGAAAAAACCGTGCTTAAAAGCATCTCGCTCTATGCAAAGCCTGGTCAAAAAATTGCTTTTGTTGGCTCTACGGGAGCAGGAAAAACTACCATTACAAATCTGCTTAACCGCTTTTATGATATAGAAAAAGGCAGTATTACTATTGATGGCGTTGACATAAAGGATTATAAGAGAAGTGTTCTGCGTTCAAATATAGCAATGGTGTTACAGGATACACATTTATTTACCGGAACTATAATGGAAAATATCCGTTACGGAAGACTTGATGCTACCGATGATGAGGTAATTGCTGCGGCAAAGACAGCGAGTGCGCATTCCTTTATAACAAGGCTTGAAAACGGTTATGATACTATTATTACGGGTGACGGCACAAATCTGTCTCAGGGACAAAGGCAGCTTTTAAATATCGCAAGAGCTTCCCTTTCAAACGCGCCTATTTTGGTGCTTGATGAGGCAACCAGCTCGGTTGATACGAGAACCGAGCGCCATATTGAGCACGGTATGGACCGACTTATGAAAAATCGAACAACCTTTGTTATTGCCCACCGCCTTTCGACCGTTCGCAACGCAAACGCAATTATGGTTTTGGAAAACGGTGAAATAATTGAGCGTGGCAACCACGACGAGCTGTTAAAGCTTGGCGGAAGATACTATGAGCTATATACAGGCAAAAAGGAGCTTGATTAATGCTTGAAGCTGTAATTTTCGATATGGACGGAGTTCTTTTTGATACAGAGCAGTTATGTCTTCTCGCTTGGGAAAAAGTAATTGAAAAATATAATCTCAAAGATATAATGCACATTTGCAAGGCTTGTATTGGCGTCAGCAGAGAAAAAAGTAAGGAGATATTTGAAACTTCGGTATCAAAAGATTTCCCTTTCGATGAAATACGAAGCGAAGTGTCAAGACTCTGCCACGAAATGATAGATGAAAGCGGGCTTCCCGAAAAGACAGGTGTTCGCGAAATTTTATCTTTTTGCAAAGAGCAAGGACTTAAAATTGGGCTTGCGACCTCAACGAGAAGAGAAACCGTAATGTCTCATCTCAAAAGAGCAAATATAATGGATTTTTTTGATGAAATTACCTGCGGTGATGAAATTCAAAGCAGCAAGCCCTCGCCAGAAATTTATATTACCGCCTGCAAAAAATTAAGGGTAAACCCCGAAAACGCACTAGCGGTTGAGGACTCGTATAACGGTGTCCGCTCTGCGACGGCGGCAGGTGTTAAATGTATTATGGTGCCTGACCTTCTCCCTTCGACAGAGGAAATGTTTAAGTTGTCCGATAAGGTTTTAAATAACCTTTTGGCAGTTGTAGAGTATTTAAAAGAAATGTTATAAACAAAAAATCACTCATTCAAAATGAGTGATTTTTATTTCTATAATGCTTTTATTTCTTTTACCTTTTCTTTTTTATCCTGTGCTGAGAAGACATAGTTACCGGCTACTAAGACCGTTGCTCCTGCTTTTACGGCAAGGCGTGCGGTTTCTTCATTTATTCCGCCGTCGATTTCAATTTCTAAATTAAGGTCTCTTTTTTCAGCTTCCGCCTTAATTTTCTCTACCTTTTCTAAGGAGCTTGGCATAAACTTTTGTCCGCCAAAGCCGGGTTCTACCGACATTACAAGCACCATATCACAATAAGGCAGATATTCAAAAATTGCCTCAGCGGGTGTCGCAGGCTTAATTGTAAGACAAGCCTTGCATCCGAGTTCTCTTATTTTTAATAGGGTTTCCTTGACGGGCGAGCCTGCCTCATAATGAAAGCCTAAATAATCGGACACCTTTGCAAACTCCTCAATATATCTGTGCGGTCTGTCAATCATAAGGTGGGTGTCTATTGGTAGATTAGTATGCTCTCTGACAGATTTAATGAGGGGTACTCCAAAGCTTATATTCGGAACAAAAATACCATCCATTACATCGAGATGGAGCATATCCACTCCTGCATCTTCAAACTCTTTTAAAACGCTTTTGAGTTCAAGAAAGTCTGCCGTTAGCACCGAAGGTGAAATTTTAGCCATTATAATAGCCCCTTTATATATCGTTTTTGATTATATCTTCATAGGTTTCGCGTTTAATAATCAGGCGCGCTTGTCCGTCATTAACCATTACTGCCGCAGGCCGACAAATTCTATTGTAATTGCTGGCCATTGAATAGTTGTAGGCTCCTGTTGCAAGTACAGCTAAGGTGTCGCCAACCTCTACCTTTTGCATTTTGGTATGTTCCTGTATTAAATCACCGCTCTCACAGCACTTGCCCGCTACGGTTGCAGTAAAGTCGCGTGGAAGAGTAGCCTTATTTGCAACAACTATTTCATAATCAGCACCGTAAAGTGCATAGCGGGGATTATCCCCCATTCCTCCGTCAACCGAAACATAGGTGCGAACATCCTTAATTGTCTTGACTGCACCCACCTTGTAAAGTGTAAGGCTTGATGCGCCTACAATGGAGCGTCCGGGTTCAATCACAATAGTAGGAAGCGGATAATTTTCGGTCTGGCAAGCCTCTTTTACCGCATCGGTCAAAGCCTTTACACTTGCAGCTTTTGATACGGGGTCATCACTTTCTAAATACTTTATTCCGTATCCACCGCCAAAGTTTATCTCGCTAAATACTGCCGACAGCTTATTTTGAACCGTCTTGGCAAAGCCAATCATTACATTTGCCGCAAGTTTAAAGGGCTCGGTCTCAAAAATTTGTGAGCCAATATGACAGTGAACACCTACAAGGTTAAGGTTGTCCTCCTTTAAGGCAAGCTCAACAGCTTCAAAAGCCTCACCGTTTTCAAGTGCGAAGCCAAACTTACAGTCAATTTGACCTGTTTTAATAAACTCGTGAGTATGAACATCTATGCCCGGCTTAATTCTAAGAAGAATATCGGCACGTTTATTCATTTCTTTTGCAATATTATTTAAGGTTTTAAGCTCGTATATGTTATCTACAACCACTCTGCCCACATTGTTTTTAAGTGCAAATTCCAGCTCATCGGGAGTTTTGTTGTTGCCGTGGAAATATATCATTTGAGCAGGAAAGCCTACCGATAAAGCGGTATAAAGCTCGCCGCCAGACACGACATCTACCCCAAGTCCCTCGCTATGTGCAACACGGTACATTTCCTTGCAGGAGAAAGCCTTGCTTGCGTAAAGAACTCTGGCATTGCCGTCATAATACTCGTCAAACGCGTTTTTAAACTCTCTACAATTTTTTCTTATATCGCCTTCATCGAAGACATACAAGGGAGTACCAAAACGCTCTGCTAATTCAACCGTATCGGCATTGCCAATGGTTAAATTCCCTTTTTTGTTTACAGAGATGCTGTTAGTTAACATTTTTCTACCTCAAAGTTTCTATTATTGTGCGCAGCTTTTGGACACCCTCACCCGTTTGCGCAGAAAACGGAATAATATCTACACCCTCGCCGTAGGATGAAAGCTCCTCCTTTATTAAGGAAAGCCGTGTTGAATACTCGGTCTTATTAAGCTTATCGCTTTTTGTAAGAACGACACAGTATGGAATTCCCATTATTTTAAGAAAATCCATCATTGAAATATCAAAGTCGGTAGCAGGGTGACGCATATCGACAAGACAGAACACCATTTTTATATTTCTGCCCGACTTAAAATAACCTTCCATAAGGTCTTCCCAGCGTTCTCTCTCGCTCGCCGAGACCTTTGCATATCCAAACCCAGGAAGGTCTACGATATATACTCCGTCCACATTATAAAAATTCACGGTAACCGTCTTGCCCGGCTTTCCGCCGACTCTTGCTAAGCTTTTACGGTTTACAAGCTTATTTATAAGTGAGGATTTTCCTACATTCGACCTTCCCGAAAAGCAAAATTCGGGAAGTTTTGACTCTTCTAGCTGAGAAAAGGTGCCGAAGGCTTTTTCAAAATAAGCATTGTTAAAATTCATAATTCACCTACTGGCTTATAGTCTTAGTTACTGGTT
>JAFXIJ010000026.1 GCA_017533175.1 Clostridia bacterium | reverse complement strand
GCGGCTTGGCAATCGGCGGCAGACCGCCTTTTAAAAGCGAATATTCCTTTTGAAATCAATACGGGAGCTATTTCCCGCGGATACAGAACAACCCCCTATCCCGAAAAAAGCATTATAGAATATATAAAGCAAAAAGGCGGAAGCTTTGTTTTTTCAAGCGACAGCCATCACGCAGACACCTTAGCCTTTAACTTCCAAAGCCTTGCTAGGTATTTGTTGTAAAGCAAACGGCTTTAATAAAAAAGAAGGACACCTGTACGGTATCCCTCTTTTTTCATTTGAAAGGGTTGCACAAATTAGATTTCTTTTTAAATTTCGACCTATATGTTCGAACGTCTACATATTTTTGATTTGATACTGTTTTACTATACAATACTCATCCGAGCCAAATTTTTTCTGTGCCTTAGAATCTCCTATGTATTTCATTCCACATTTTTCCATTACTTTACCAGAAGCGATATTATCAATATGGTGTTCCGCTTCTATAACATTGAATCCGTTATTAAATAGATATTTTATTACTTCTTTTAAGGCTTCGGTAGCATAACCTTTGTTCCAATAATTATAAGATAACACATAACCTATTGTCGCTGTTTTGTTATCTTCGGAAACTCCAACAACATCAATTGCACCGATAGGCTCATCGTTTCCATTTAACAAGATTGCCCAACGGTACTCAAAGCCTTTTTTTGCTTCTTCAAGATACATATTTAATAATTGTTGTGTTATTTCTATATTACTGTGCGGATACCATCTACAGTATTTTGCAACACGATTATCAAATGTCCAATTCTTATACATCGATTCAGCATCGTTTTCTTTAAACGGACGCAAAACAAGTCTATCTGTGTATAATATACTCATACTATATATCCTTTCATTTATTCTCCTTTGCGGTGTTGATAGAGGCGATAAGAATTCGTTTTATTTCCAAACAATCACCAAGCAAGGAATTACTCATTTTATTATCAATGTATTCAGACATAAAAAGTAATTTAATCCAATACTCTGTTTCGGCAGTTTCTTTTAAGGCTATGTGCATTTTAGATATAAAATCAGCCTTGCTTTGACCATAGTTTGCCTCATTTATGTTTGCGCCTATACTTGTACCACTACGTACAATTTGTTTTGAAATTACGGTTTCTTTTTTATTCTTAATTAAGTGCTGATGCAGTTTTACTATTCGTGCAGCAAAAGCAATAGATTTATCTATAAGTAAGTTTTCTTTCATTCAAAACACCGCCTTTTCTTATATTATAGCAGAAATCTAAGGCGAAATCAATTATTCGTTATTCATCAGCGAAGCGACTTCATCATTCATTATTCATTGAAAATCCTGTTAAATGAATGATGAATATTGAATAATGAAAAATGAATAATACAAAACGAAAATCCTGCCGACAATAATCGACAGGATTTTCGTTTTGGCCCACCCGAAGGGATTCGAACCCCCGTTCTTCAGAATCGGAATCTGCTGCGTTATCCAGCTGCGCCACGGGCGGATGTTCTATTTAAAACCGCAAAAACTCGGCTTTTACAGTTTGTTATTTTATCATAAAATAAAGTTTTAGTCAACGGCTTACTTGTATATAAAAAACATTATTTCCAATAATATTTAAGGTGATTATAATGAAAAAGAAAAACCTGGTGGCTGTTTGGCTGAGCATTGCTTTGTCTCTTGGCGTTTTTGCGATAGCGGGGCTTATTTTTATGCCGATTGCTTTTAACAATGAGATTTCTCCTGCCGATAATGAGCAGTCGGGGGTACCATATCCGTCCGATCCTCAAAGCAGCGGCATACTTTATGTTTCCGAGGACGGTTCGGGGGCACTTATTTATCTTAATTTTGAGCAAAAGACTACTACCGTTAATATTTTTCTCGAAGAAGCGAGAGAAAAGGCTCTGCTTGTGGGTTATGAGATAAACTACACACTTGTCGGAAACGACACCTTTTTATGTGAGCTTTGCGACCGATTAGGAGGCATTGAGCTTGATGAAAACGGTGTAAAATATCGCTTTACAGGAGCAGGACTTGCCAAAAAACTGGAAAAAACCCACTCGGTTTCTCAAATGGCAGAAATTTCCGAAGGTTTTTTTAAAAAATTTTCAAAAATAGGCTTGTCGGACGACGATTTTAAGTTTATAATTGAAAATACCAGGACCGACCTTAATTTCCCTGTATGCTATTCCTGGCGAGAGGTTATTTCGGACACGGTGTCTTGTTATATTTTTGAAAATGTTTTTTAAAGGGGTGAGATAAATGCAAAAAATATCAGCGTTGCTTTTAGCAGCATTGGTTTTGCTTTCACTTGCCTCTTGTAGTTTTGACACTTCCTCACCATCTGATGTTGATAGCAACACAGCCTTTGTTTCCTCTGAAAGTTCTTCTTTTGAACAAAGCTCTTCGGACAACACTTCCTCTAACCAAATCAGCAGCTCTAATTTCCAAACGAGCAGTGTAACTTACAGTGAGCCAAGCGGTCCTTCCAACACCACCTCTAATGTTAGCAGTTCGACCGAGACCTCTTCTACCGCCACTTCATCAGGCAGAACCCCTTCTGAGAACTCCTCCGATATTAGCTCAAATCCACCAAATAATATAAGTTCTGAAAAGCCTGAGCTTTATAGCTGCTACTCGGCACTTGGTAAAAACCAGAAAATTATATATGATGAGCTTTTAGCTGCGGGACAGCGAATGGATTCGGCTTGGATAGATATTACGGTTTCGGGAACGGTAAGCCCTCGCGATGTATCGCTTGTGTTTTATTCCCTTGAAACCGACCATCCGGAGCTCTTTTGGTTGCCATCGCAATATTACATAAGCACTTCTTCGAACAAATTAATGTTTCTTTTTGTAAGTGAGGACTCTGACTCCTCGCCGCAAAGCTCTACCTATCTTATAAACAGAAGTCAAAAGGAGACTATGACCGCCGAGCTTAGAGCCGCTGTCGAAGAGATAAAAGCCCTCGTGACCTCGGACGACCCTTATGAGATAGAGCTTAAACTCCACGACATTCTTTGCGAGCGTGTTACCTACTCTAAGGAGGACAGCTCTGAGCCTATGCTCTGGACTGCATACGGTGCATTGGTAAACGGCACAGCCGTTTGCGAGGGATATGCACGGGCATATCAGCTTTTGCTTTATGAGTTTGGCATTAATTCCACCCTTGCTACCGGCATGGCAAGCGGCGAGGGACATATGTGGAACATAGTAAACATAAACGGCACAAACTACCATGTCGATGTTACATGGGATGACCGAGATGACCAAAAGAATCCGCCCTTTCACGCCTTTTTCAATCTATCTGACTCGCAAATCAGAGGCACACATAATCCTCATCCGGATTATGCTCTTATAAAAGATTCGGTCTTTGAGTCAGGCGAGGCGGTAAGCTACAACTATAATCTTCCCGAATGTAAAGATGAAAGTCTTAACTACTTTAATGTAACGGGAAAGGTGTTTAGCGCGGGAGAAGAGGAAGCACTTGCCGACTATATAATAAAAACAGGCGGTTCGGTCGAGTTTAAATATAACAAAAAAGAGCCGGACATAAATTCTGTCAACACCTTACTGAAAAACAAAAAAAGCAGTTTAAGAGTTAAGTCGTGGATACAAAAACCCGCAGCTCCCGATGTGATTATTTTAAGCGTTGAATAAGGAGTTTTAGTATGATTGAGTTTTTATCCTTTGTGGTCTATTGGCTTGGTATGATGGCTCTTATTGGTGCGGCACTTCTTTTAGTGCAAAAATTTAAGAAGAAATGAAGAATGGCTCGGCAAAAATGCCGAGCCATTCTTGTTATGTGAGAGAAATATAAAAATAATATCTAATCATTATTGCTTTTGAAACGAATTGCCCAATATTGACCTTTTAATATAACGGAAAATGCTGCCAAAAAATTTACGCTCGCACTCGGAAAATTTTTCCTCGTTAATAAGACCGTATATTATAAATGCTGCTACCGCAAACTCAAAAATTGAAATTAAAACAAATCCTGTTGACATAGGTTTTTCCTTCCTTTCATTCAACCAGCGCTTACCGAACAAATGTTCGTTAAGTTTATTATAACGCCGTTTTTTCGTTTTGTCAAGGGTATTTTTTGAAATTTTTACCTTGCAAGTAACAGTATATGCTAACAGATGTCCAAAAGTTTGGACTTTGCATAAAAAATTGGGGCACCCTTTAAAAAGGTGCCCAAAAAAGCAAAAACGACTTAAATTGTATAAACCTTTGCGTCCTTATCGCCGAAAACATTTTTTATTTTTTCTTCTGCTGATTCATCGAAGATAAGAATGTCAGGCTCTGAAATCTTATTTGCTCCGAACTGTCCTATCATACCGCCCGAATTTTGAATATAGGTGTTACCGCTCATTTTAGGACAGCTTTCTTCCTCTTTGGCAACGAGATGTAGCATACGGAATCCCGAAGGACCAAAAATGTTATCCTTAATGTAAAAGTTCGAGGCTTTGTTTTCATAGCTCCAACCCTTAATGTGCGCGCCCGTATTGGTGTTATGGCGTTGCTGTCCCCAGCCGTAGCTTGAATTCCAAATTATATTTCGGCACATCTGGACATTGTCCATATAGCTTTCGGTGTCACCCTCGGTCATATTAAGAAAATACTCGATTCCATAAACGCAGTCTTCAATGAGATTGTCATTATAAACAATGTTTGTAAGGGTGTGTTTTTCACCCTCGGTGGAAATCTGATGAGTAACTCCCGCATCATAGGACTGATAGATATAGCAATTTGACACCTCGTAATCATCACAGCCGCCGTAGATTTCAACCGCGTTTCCGTAACGTGTTACAGTTCCTCTTTTTCCCTCTGGAAAATTAGGGTCGGTGCCCAAATAGTGCTGAATAGTACCGCCAATCCAACCGATTTC
This sequence comes from Clostridia bacterium, assembly GCA_017533175.1. Taxonomy (GTDB): domain Bacteria; phylum Bacillota; class Clostridia; order Oscillospirales; family Acutalibacteraceae; genus SFWF01. Next base: position 22,715 of record JAFXIJ010000026.1, on the reverse strand, counting down.
GCAGTTGGTAACATGAAGTCCTGAAACGCACCTGCCTCCCCCGCTTATTCCGTGCATACCGACATACTTTATGCAAACATTGTCAATTTTAACATCCTCTCTTGCTACACCAAACATGGGTCGGCGAGTAACCGCCTCGATTGAGGAGAACACACTTCCGGGGTTACCTTTGTCCGAGCGGAGATAAAGCTCTCCAAAGCTATCAAGGTCCAAATCGGGCACGGGATAGACTTCGCCTTTTGATGGAGCTGTGGTAAATGAGCCCTCGTAATGCCAATAAATATCAAGGTCACGCACCATTTCCTGCCTCATGTCAAAAAGGCGTGTTTCATCCTCTCTGCAAACAAAACGGCCGTGTATATAGGAAGGTATAAGCTTTATTGAATGAAGACGGTCATCATCAAAAACAAGGGTGCCTGGGTCGAGAATTTTATCGGTCAATTTCCAAATGTGATGCTCACTGTCGAACTCTTCCCATAGCTTTTCATCGGCAAGATTTTTGTCCCAGCCGAAAAACTTTGGCTTGTCGCCCGTGCCGTAAGCTCCGTAGGAAACCCCCGATTTTGTCCAAACAACCCCTCTGAAAGTATCGCCACGTCGAAAGAAAACGCCGTCGCCTGCCTTAAACTCCTCATTGGAAACTCTTTCAAGGGTTCTCCACGCAGTTTTTTCAGTCAAACCGTCGGCAGAATCATCACCGTCAGCAGAAACAAAGTAAGCCGTTCCTGAAATTTTTAAACAGTCGGACGAGCTTAAAATTTCCTGCTTGCGTTTTTCACGAAGATTATAGAATTTCTGTAAAGTTTCGTTATCTAAAATCATAATTTATCTCCAAAATTTAGTGATTTAAAAGGTAAGTATATTATAGCATATTATTAAAAACGCTGCCAATTGTAAAGATGCAAGACAAACTACCCACATCCAAAACACCGAACCGCAACTGTTTTTATTATAATAAAAATACTGTTTTTTGGCAACAAGATTTTTGCAAATTACCAAAGCTAACCACATCAGGACTGCTTGGTGTTATAAAATTTGCTAAAATTAAAAAAAATAAAAAAAAATACTATACATAAGGAGGATTTTGTATTAAAATAAGAAGGTAGCTTTATACCGCAAAAGCGGTAAAAAATAAAGGAGTGTACTAAATGAAAAACTCTACACAGGAAAAACAAAGGACGTATTTTCTCTCGACAACGGCAACGTAATGCTCAAATTCAAGGATGACTGCACCGGAAAGGACGGCGTTTTTGACCCGGGCGAAAACACGGTGGGTCTTACCATTGAAGGAATAGGCAAAGCCAACCTTGAAACCTCAGTTTACTATTTTGAATTGTTAAAAAAGGCTGGCATTAAAACACATTATGTTTCTGCTAACCTTGATGATGCAACAATGGAGGTTCTTCCCGCAACCGTATTCGGTCACGGACTTGAAGTAATTTGCAGACTTGTTGCTACCGGCAGCTTTATCCGCAGATACGGCGAGTATATAGCCGACGGCACAGTTTTAGAGGGTGGATACGTTGAATGCACCTTTAAGAATGACGCATTAGGCGACCCGCTTGTTACGGGAGAGGGCCTTGCCGCTCTCGGCATTATGACTCCTGCTATGTTTGAAAGCATGAAGGAGCAGACCTTAAAAATCACAAAAATCGTAGCCGACGACTTAAAGTCTATCGGACTTGACCTTTGGGACATCAAGTTTGAGTTTGGCTACAACAACGATGAGGTTATTCTCATTGATGAAATTGCATCGGGCAATATGCGTGTTTACAAGGACGGCAAAATTGTTGACCCCGTTGAGCTCACAAAGCTTATTAACAAAAGATAATTATTCTAGGATAGAGCGAATAATAAAACTGACCTCGACATTATGTCGAGGTCAGTTTTATTAATTTGGGTTTTAGATTAATTTGAGTTTTTTCTTGCTGCGGAAACTTGTAAGACACCAAGCCCTAAATAACTTTTAATTTTTATTAGCAAACGCCCTGAGCCATCATAGCTTCTGCAACCTTTTCAAAGCCTGCTATGTTTGCACCTGCAACAAGGTCACCCTCCATGCCGTACTTCTTAGCGGCTGCGGCAGACGCCTCAAATATGTTCTTCATAATTTGTTTGAGCTTTGCATCAACCTCTTCGGAGGTCCAGCTGTAACGCATTGAGTTCTGGCTCATTTCAAGACCTGAAACAGCAACGCCGCCGGCATTAACAGCCTTAGAGGGAGCTATAACTACGCCGTTTTCTTTAAGGTATGCAACAGCCTCTGCGGTAGTGGGCATATTGGAAACCTCAACATAATACTTAACGCCGTTAGCAACTATGTTCTTTGCATCCTCTATGCCTACCTCGTTCTGAGTAGCGCAGGGCATAATAACATCAACCTTAGTTGCCCAGGGGCGTTGACCCTTGAAGAAAGGAACGCCAAACTTAGTTGCATAATCCTCAACCTTATCTCTGCCGGAAGAACGCATTTCAAGAAGGAAGTTTACCTTTTCCTCGGTTGAAATTCCGTCTTCATCGTAAACATATCCGTCGGGACCCGAGATGGTAACAACCTTACCGCCAAGCTCGTTAACCTTCTTAACCGTGCCCCAAGCAACATTACCAAAGCCTGAAATAGCAAAGGTCTTGCCCTTTATTTCCTCGCCGAAAGAAGCGAGCATATTGTCTACATAATAAACCGCACCGTAGCCGGTAGCCTCAGGACGAATGAGAGAACCGCCGTAGGAGATACCTTTGCCTGTAAGAACGCCTGTGAATTCGTTTCTAAGTCTCTTATACTGACCGTAAAGATAACCGATTTCTCTTGCACCTACGCCGATATCGCCTGCGGGAACATCGGTGTCAGCTCCAATATGGCGAGAAAGCTCGGTCATAAAGCTCTGGCAGAAGCGCATAACCTCACCATCGCTCTTTCCGCGCGGGTCGAAGTCAGAGCCACCCTTACCGCCGCCCATGGGAAGACTGGTAAGACTGTTCTTAAAGGTCTGCTCAAAGCCTAAAAACTTAATAATTGAAGCGTTTACAGAGGGGTGGAAACGAAGACCGCCCTTATAAGGACCGATAGCCGAGTTAAACTGCACTCTAAAACCGCGGTTAACCTGAACAACACCCTTATCATCAACCCAGGGAACGCGGAAGACAATCTGTCTTTCGGGCTCAACCATACGGTCTATAACTCCTGATTCGACAAGCTTGGGATTTTGCTCCACAACAGGCTCAAGAGATTCAAGAACTTCAAGAACCGCTTGAAGAAACTCGGGCTCACCGGCATTACGCTTTTCAACATCAGCGTAAACCTTTTTTAAATATTCATTCTTTAACATTTGTTTGCCTCCTTAGCAATATTAAAATTACCTAATATACAATAGAGTAATGATAAACCCAAAATTTCCATTTGTCAACAAAAAATCCTTTATTTTGATTAATTTAAAGCAATAAAGAGCCACTTGTTTTTCACTCGCGTACAAAACCTCTTGAAAAGGAAAAAAGATTAAGGTATAATTACTTTAAAATATGAAAAAGAGGGATGAAAAATGCAAATGGTGTCCGAACGGTTAAAAGCAGAGGCAGAAGAAGCCTTAAAGCGTTCGGTTGGCGAGAAAAAGGGCGGATGCGCACTTGCTTCCCAAAACGGCAAGATTTATTCGGGGTTTTATGTTCATCTTGATGACGGATTTACCGTTTACCCTGCCGATATGGCTCTTATGGCAGCTCTTGGCGACGGATGCACCAGATTTTCCGCGGCATATTTTTGCGGCGAGGCTTTTAGCAAAGACTCGCTAAAAAGACTTGCTCGCTTTGGCGACCTTTTAATAAATGCCCAAAGGGAAAATAAAAAAATCACCTCTACATTAAAGAAACTGATTTTCGAGTTGGGAGAAGAGTAATGAATCCGGCAGATTTCAACACCTTAAAAAGCATACTGAAAGCCGAAGGCTTTGATTTTAAAAAGAGCCTTGGACAAAACTTTCTTATTGATTCTACAGTCTGTCCTATGATGGCACAGGCGTCTTGTGATGAGCAAACAGGGGTTCTTGAAATTGGTCCAGGCGCAGGAGTTTTAACCGCTAAGCTGTGCGATAAGGCGAAAAAGGTAGTGGCAATAGAACTAGATGAAAGACTTCGCCCCGTGCTTGCAAAAACCCTTAAAGATAAAACCAATGTTGAGATTATTTTCGGCGATGCTATGAAGCTTGATTTAGCTGGGCTTATTAAAGAAAAGTTTTCGGATTGCAAGAGGGTTTCGGTCTGTGCAAATCTTCCCTATTATATAACCTCGCCTATGATTATGTATCTGCTTGAAAGCAGACTCCCGATAGATAACATTACCGTAATGGTGCAAAAGGAAGCGGCAGAACGGCTTTGCGCCAAGGTGGGAAGCCGAGAGGCTGGAGCTGTAACCGTTGCGGTCAGCTACTATTCAAAAGGGGAAATTCTTTTCGAGGTAAAAAGAGAGGCGTTTATGCCGTCACCTAATGTTGACAGCGCCGTAATTCAGCTTAGAATAAGAAAAGAGCCCCCGGTAAAGGTAAACCACGAAGAAAAGTTCTTCCGCTTTGTAAAGGCGTGCTTTGCACAGCGCAGAAAAACGCTTATAAACACACTTGCCTCGGCAATGGGCGCTAATAAAGCAAGGCTTCGGGAAATACTTTCAGAGCTAGGACTTCCCGAAACGGTGCGCAGCGAGCAGCTTGATATGAATCTCTTAGCAGAAATATCTAATAGACTAAACTAAAAAATCGGGTGCGGAAATTTTCCACACCCGATTAATGCTTTTATAAAAAGCTATCTTTTGTCCCCCGGCTTAAAAATTAAAGCCATAATAAATCCAAAGACAACAGCCGCGGAAATTCCTGCCGAGGTAGCCGTAAGCCCTCCCGAGAAAATTCCTAAAAAGCCAAACTCTTTTATAGCCTTTTTCACACCCTCTGCAATAGCGTGACCAAAGCCCGTAAGAGGAACGGTAGCGCCTGCTCCCGCGAATTCGACAAGAGGCTTGTATATCCCTATCGCAGATAAAATTACGCCTGCTACCACAAAGCTGACAAGAATTCTGGCAGGGGTAAGCTTAGTATAATCTATAAGTATTTGTCCCACAAGACAGAAAGCTCCGCCGACAACAAAGGCTTTTACAAGGTTAATAAAAAAATCCATAAAAATCTCCTCCCTTTCTAGTTTTAACAAAAAATTCTTTATTATTACTTTTGGGGGAGGCACATAATTAATTGTTGCATAGACATACTATCTGTGATATAATTTCTTTTGTAAATTTTTGTTAGAGTAGGTTTTTAAGCGTTAAAGCCCTTTTGGTTTCAGTGCTGTCGGAACGGGGAGTTGTCCGACAGACGAATGAGCATTTGCTCTGCGACTTAAAAACCGCATCCCGCTGACGCTTACGGTTTAAGGACAAATTTGCCTCTTTTTCCATGGTCTTTGTGCGGGAAAGGAGGTTTTTATTTTGAAAAATAAATCTTTTCTTATAAAAATGGTGCTTACAGCCATTCTTTGTGTGCTGGCTGTAATAGCCAAGCGATTTCTATCCTTTAATGTGTGGAATTTAAGCATTGGCGTTTCCTTTTTGCCAATTCTTGTCTGCTCTATGATTAACGGTCGAGCGTGGGGAGGAATATGCGGTGCACTTGCCGATTTAATTGGTGCAATACTGTTCCCTTTTGGCCCGTTTTTCCCCGGATTTACCTTAACGGCATTTGTTTCAGGTTTTCTTTTTGGGTTTATTCCGAGCGAGGCGGGAAACAAAAGGTTTTTTATAGCAGCAATCCCGGTGCTTATATCTGAGGGGGCTTTATGCACAGTGTTCCTTAACTCCTTGTGGATATCTGTGCTATATAAAAGCCCGCTTTTGCCGATTATATTTACAAGGCTACCGCTGGCAGCAGTTATGTTTATAATAGAGCTTGCAGCAGCCTTTATCATAAAACGGCAGTTGATAAAACCGATAAAAAAGCTCCTCGGCAAAGTGTCTTAACGTCTCGGTCAGCAGAGGAAACTTTTTATCCTAAAATAATATAAATTTTCTTAAAAAACTATACCATATTCTAAAAAAATATGGTATAATATCTTATTATATATCGAAGGAGGGCAGATATGGGAAAAATTGTTGCTTGCGTAAATCAAAAGGGCGGCGTTGGCAAAACCACAACAGCTGTAAATTTAGCGGCGGGTGTTGGTAAGCTCGGCAAAAAGGTTCTTATTGTAGATGCCGACCCACAGGGCAACACTACAAGTGCCTACGGTGTGGACAAGCAAAAGCTTGGCTTTTCGGTTTATGATTTGCTTATAGGCAAAGCGGCTGCCGAATCTGCCATTATTGAGACCTCCTTTGAGGGAGTTTCCCTTATTGCCTGCAATATGGACCTAGCGGGAGCAGAGGTTGAGCTTATAGGTATAGAAAACCGTGAGTCACAGCTTAAAAACGCTCTAAGCAGGGTAAAGGGTAATTTTGATTACATATTTATAGACTGCCCCCCATCCCTCGGACTTATTACAATAAACGCGCTTTGCGCGGCAGACTCTCTGCTTGTTCCGATTCAGTGTGAGTATTTTGCACTTGAAGGACTTTCACAGCTGATTTCCTCGGTACGCCAGATAAAAAGGCTTTATAACCCCTCGCTCCAACTTGAAGGCGTGCTTTTAACAATGTACGACGGAAGACTTAACCTTACACAGCAGGTTGTGTCTGAGGTTAAAAGGTTTTTTAAAAACGAGCTTTATGCTACGGCAATTCCACGTGCTGTGCGACTTTCCGAAGCTCCAAGCTACGGTATGCCGATACAGTATTACGACCCGAGAAACAAGGGCGCCAAGGCGTATGATGACTTGGCAGAGGAATTTGTAAAACGAAACGGAGGAAAAAACCGATGACGGTCAAAAAAGGCGGATTAGGGCGCGGACTTGACTCTCTTTTTGATACTGCCGGTGAGAACAAAACCGTTACCGAGGTTATGCTGTCGGAAATAGAGCCGAATCGTGACCAACCGAGAAAATCCTTTGATGAAAAGGCTTTGGCAGAGCTTTCCGAATCAATTTCAAAGCACGGACTTATTCAGCCGATTGTTGTAAGCCAAAAGCCTTCGGGCAGATATGAAATAATTGCGGGTGAACGCCGTTGGCGCGCATCGCGAATGGCAGGTCTTCGCACCGTGCCGGTAATAATAAGAGAGCTAAGCGAAAAGCAGGCTATGGAGCTTGCCTTGATTGAAAATCTTCAAAGGGAGGATTTGAACCCTGTTGAAGAAGCGCTCGGCTTTCGTTCCCTTTTGGTGTCATATAAAATGACGCAGGAGGAGCTTGCCGAAACTATGGGTAAATCCCGTTCAGCCATTGCTAACGCATTAAGACTTTTAGAGCTTAGCCCCGAGGAAACCGAGTGGCTAAGACAGGATAAAATTTCCGCAGGACACGCAAGAGCACTGCTTTCTGTCGAAAAAGGCTCTCTTCTTAGAAGAGATATGTTAAAGGCGGCGCTTTCGGGAGCTTCGGTGCGCGAGCTTGAAGCCATGGCAAAGCAAAAAAAGCAAAGCGCGGCAAAACCTGCAAAGCAAAAAAGCACATTCTACACAGAGGTTGAGCTTTCCTTAAAGGAGGAGCTTGGCAGAAGGGTTATTATTAACCCAAAAGGCAAGGGTAAGGGTACTATTACTCTTGAATTTTACAGTGATGATGAGCTTAAAGATTTAGCAAAAAGACTAGCCGATTAAAAGGAGAAAAAAGATATGTTAGACATTAAGGTTGTAAGAAATAATCCCGATATGGTAAAGCTAGCGGTAAAAAACCGTCAGGGAAATCTTGATAAGGAAATAGATGAACTTTTAACAATAGATGCAAAGCGCCGCGGAATAATCTCTGAGGTTGAGGTTATGAAGGCTGAGCAGAATGCCGTGTCAAAGAAGGTTCCTCAGTACAAAAAGGAAGGCAAGGACTGTGCCGAACTTTTTGCCGAAATGAAGGAACTGTCGGATAAAATTAAGCAGTATGACAGCGATTTAGCCGAGCTTGACTTAAAGCAAAGAGAACTGCTTTTAATGATACCTAACATTCCGCATGAATCGGTACCCGTAGGAGCAGATGATTCCTGCAATCCCGAAATTCGCAGAAACGGCGAGCCTAAGAAGTTTAACTTTGAGCCAAAGCCTCATTGGGAAATCGGCGCAAATCTCGGAATTCTCGACCCCGAAACCGCAGCCAAGGTTACAGGCACACGCTTCCATTTCTATAAGGGACTCGGTGCTCGTTTAGAGCGTGCAATTATCAGTTATTTCCTTGATACTCATACAGAGCACGGCTATACCGAAATATTGCCTCCCTTTATGGCTAACCGCGCGTCAATGACCGCAACTGGACAGCTTCCAAAGTTTGAGGAGGACGCCTTCAAGCTTTCAAATAACGAGTATTTCCTTATTCCCACAGCAGAGGTTCCGGTTACCAATATGCACAGAGATGAGATTTTAGACGGAGCAGAGCTTCCGATAAAATATTGCGCTTATTCTGCTTGCTTCCGCGCAGAAGCCGGCTCAGCAGGAAGAGATACGAGAGGACTTATCCGTCAGCACCAGTTTAATAAGGTTGAGCTTGTGAAGTTTGCCGACCCCGAAAACTCTTATGAAGAGCTTGAAAAACTTACAAACGATGCAGAACGCGTGCTTGCAGGACTTGGACTTCCCTTCCGTGTAGTATGCCTCTGCTCTGGCGATTTAGGCTTTTCTTCGGCGAAAACCTATGACATCGAGGTGTGGATGCCTTCATACAACAGATATGTAGAAATTTCATCCTGCTCTAACTTTGAAGACTATCAGGCAAGACGCGGTTCCATTCGCTTTAAGAAAACCGCAAAGGATAAGACTCAGTTTGTCCACACCCTTAACGGCTCAGGTGTTGCGGTAGGAAGAACTGTTGCCGCCATTCTTGAAAACTTCCAAAATGAAGACGGCACTGTTACAATCCCCGAAGCACTTGTAAAATATATGGGCACAGATACAATAAAATAAAATTAATGCTTAAAGACTAAATCTTTTAATAAACAGGAGAATTTTCGTGAAAAAGATTTTTTCCAACAGTTCAAAAGCAGCTTTAATAACAGTGATATCGGCGACAGTTTTAATTGTCGCCTTTATTGCTTGTTTCTTTTTGCTCTCAGGGAATTCAAGCTCTGCTCCTACGGTTGCCTTGCCCGATAGCTCATACGAGCATGCAAGCAGTGACAACTCATCAAACGACAGTAGCGAGCAGGCTTCAAGTCAATTAGAGGTGACTCCTTTAAGCGTAACCTATCCAAAGGAAAACAATATTACCGTTACAGAATCTACAATTTCGGTGATGGGTAGCTGTGATACAAAAACACCTCTATATATAAACGGAAAAGAGGTTAAAATGTCCTCATCAGGAGAGTTTTCCGAGGATATAGAGCTTACCCAGGGTAAAAACACCATAAAAATAACACAAGGAGAAATAACTGTTACAAAAACGGTTGTTTACCGATATGTAATAATAAAGGACTATTCCCCTTCCTCTGCAAAGTCTTTTACCTCAGGCTCTAATCTGGTTGTAAGCGCAACGGCAAGAAAGGGTAGCACCATTACCGCCGAGCTCAACGGTAAAAAAGTGACACTTACTCAAAACAATGAGGATGAAGGAGAGTTTGTTTCCTTTTATGGAATGTTCAGCTTGCCGAAAGACAACCTAAAAGAGCTTAAAATAGGCAAGGTTAAGTTTACAGGCAAGTATGGAAAAATAAGCGAAAGCTTTTATTCGGGAGAAATAACCATAAAAAAGACCTCATTGGTTTCTCCGTCCGACCCGAACGCAACCCCCTCAGGTGACGGCTACATTAATGTAGGCTCGGGATATATTGCTGAGATTATACAATTTCAGGCTGAAACCTTTGATGGCAAATTTACGGCAAGCAATTCTGATTGGTCAAGACCTACAAACAATTATCTGCCCAAGGGTACGGTAGATTACTGCTCAACAGGTCTTGTTTACGATGGAGGTATAAGCTATGTGACGCTTCGCTGCGGCAGGCGTGTTTATAACGAGCGAACCGACTCCTTAACGGGAGAAAAATCAAACGTTGTAAAAAGGTATGTCGGAAAACTTCCCGACCATAATGAGCTTAAAGTGTCCGAGTTTAAAACAGAGGAAAAGCATACATATTTGGTGCTTGATACGCTCTTTAAAGCTCCCTTTAAGGTTTCTCTTTCTCCTCAAAGCTATGTTCAACCCTCTTATCAGGATTATCGCGTGGAGGATATTACCTTTTCCTATGTGGATATTACCTTCTGCTATGCTACCGTTTTTGACGGGGAAATCGAAATTCCTAAAAACCACCCCATTTTCAAAAGGGCAGAGCTTATAAAGAAGCAATCCGAATATACACTTAGACTGCACCTTAAAGAAAAGGGCGCTTTCTACGGCTGGGATGCTTACTATAACGATAAAGGTCAGCTTTGCTTCTCGTTTTTGAATCCTGCATATACAAAGGCTGCTAATAACGAGTACGGCAGAGATTTAAGCTCAGTTACAATTCTTATTGATGCAGGACACGGCGGTAAGGATGCGGGAGCGCTCGGAATAAATCCTAAAAAGCTTAACGAGGCAAAGGCAAATCTTACCTTGGCTTTTCTTATAAAGGCAGAGCTTGAAAAAATGGGCGCTAAGGTAGTTATGACAAGAACCAATGACACAAGTCTTTCGGCAGATGACCGCCATAAAATTATTAAAAATCTTGCTCCCGACCTATGCATTTCGGTGCATCACGACGCAAATAATTCATCCAAGCTTAACGGATTTGGTTCATTTTACTTTAATGCCTTTTCCAAAAAAGCGGCAGAGCTTGTTTATAACAGAACCATCAGCACGGGGCTTTATAACCAAACAAGCAATAACCGAAACCGCCTTGATTGGCATTATTTCTTCCTTGCAAGAAACACAGTTTGTCCCGTTGTGCTGACCGAAAACGGATATATGACCAACAGCGGGGACTTTGCCGCAATTTCAAATGAGGCAAAGATGAAGAAAAAGGCAAAGGCAATCGTTATGGGCGTGGTGGACTATTTTGTAAAAATCTGTCCCGAAGCAGAGTTCGAGCCGCCAAAGCCTGAGCCACCGCAGTCTTCCTTTGAAACCGCAACCTCATCAGAGCAAACAGAAACTTCGTCCATTGAGCAAACCTCATCAGAGCAAACAGAAACTTCGTCCATTGAGCAAACCTCATCAGAACAAATAGAAACTTCATCCATTGAGCAAACCTCATCAAACGAAGAATAAACGAAACCCCCAAGTGCTAAGAAAAACACTTGGGGGTAAATTTTATTTAGTTATACATACCTTCGGCAGTCATACGGGCAATCGCGTCAACCACGCTTTGCTTGTCTTCACGGTAGGTAACACCGTACCAACGGTCATTACTGCTTAAAACCTTAACCTTCTTTTCTCCTCTTTTGATTAAAGTGTCAATCTCAACAGGAATAAAGAACTCGGTTTTAGGTTCGTTTAGGTGCTCATCAAGGAAGAGCTTGAAGTCCTCGGCTAAGTAATCGAATATGTCGGGCGTAAGTCCCCACATGTTCATAGAAACAAGAGTATCGGGGTCGTATTCTTGGAGCAGATTTCCCTCATCATCGTAGGACTTGCAGTCCTTTATCTTCAAAACCTCATCAACGCCTGTTAAGTAACCGTTTTCGCATTTGCATACACCGCGTGTAACGGCGCCGTTGTCGGTAAGAGTGTTCTTCATACGGAATCCTACCATACAGTAGTCACCGGTCTGCTTTTTAAGCTCCTCATACATTACCTTAAAAGCGGTCTTTCCGTAATAGTCATCTGCATTAATAACTGCAAAAGGCTCTTTTACGATGTCGCGGCAGGCTAAAATAGCCTGACCTGTGCCCCAAGGCTTCTGACGGGTTTCGGGACAAACATAACCGTCGGGCAGGTCGTCCATCTCCTGATATGCATATTCAACCTTGACCTTTTTGGAAATTCTGTCGCCAACAAGCGAAATGAAGTCTTCCTTAATAGCCTTCTTAATAACGAAAACAACCTTATCAAAGCCTGCTTCGATTGCGTCATAAACCGAGTAATCGACAATAGCTTCACCGTTTGCGCCTACCGGCTCTGCCTGTTTAAGACCGCCGAAGCGACTTCCCATTCCGGCTGCCATAATAACCAAAGTAGCATGAAATTCCATAAATATCCTAACTCCTTTTTGGAATAAAATTAGTACATAATAATATTAATATACTAAGGCAAGGTTGTCAAGAACAGAAACAGAACATCTGCAAGTTTTAGACAAATTTTGTTAAAGAATGATTTGCTTGACAAAAGCAATAATACTATTTATAATAGAGAGGCTTGCGAATGTCCTATGTGATCTCTTTTTTTAGAGGTCACACTTATTATTTATTATTATTTATGATAGGAGAAATAAAAAATGGCAAGAAGCATACAGCTCACAAAGCAAGGACTTGCAAAACTCAAAGCTGAGCTTGAACAGTTACGGACAGTCGGCAGAACGGAGATAGCGGAAAAAATACGAGTAGCAAGAGGCTACGGCGACCTGTCTGAAAACAGCGAGTATGATGAGGCGAAAAACGAACAGGCAAAAATAGAGGCAAGAATTTTACAACTCGAAAAAATGTTGGAAAACGTCGTTATAATTGAAGAAGAGGGAAACACCGAAACGGTTTGTGTCGGTGTAACGGTCAAGGTGCTGGACGTTGACTTTGAGGAGGAGCTTACCTATAAGGTTGTAGGCTCAGCTGAGGCAGATCCTCTTGCAGGGCTTATATCGGATGACTCGCCCGTAGGAAAGGCTCTTATGGGAGCAAGGGTTGGCGATGAGGTTGTTGCCGAGGCACCTATGGGAGAGTTAAAATTTAAAATTTTAAGCATTTCAAGATAAATCCGTTAAAGGAAGTAAAAATGGCAAGAAAAAGTGAAACTCTTAAACAGCGCGAAAAAGCGCAAAGAGATTTATTAGAGCTTAAAAAAATGCAACAGGGAATACTGCCCCAAAAAGAAGAGGTATCTGTGAGCGCACAGCCACAGACTTTTAGGGAAAAGAGAGAAAATTTCTTTTACCACTATAAAACCTTCTTTATAGGAGGGCTTATTCTTTTAGCTGTTCTGACCTTCTTGATAGCAGACACTCTTACAAAAACAAAATACGACAGCAATTTTATTTTGTTTGCCGATGAAATCTATTCCTCAGAGCATATAGAGCATATCGAACAAACTTTAAAGAAGCGTTGCGTCGATGCCGATGACAACGGAGAGATTAATATTTCGGTGATTGACTGCACCTTTAATAAAGGCTCGGTTGTCAACCAATATGAGCTAGGCCAAAGAAGCAAGGTTCAAGCTCGTATTGCCTCGGGAGACACTATGCTTTTCCTTCTTGATGAGCAGACCCTGGCAGAATTGCGGGCCAGCCTTGATTATGAGCTTTTTCCAAAAGAAAACACTATAAATGTAAGCTCGCTTTTTAAGGAAGAGTTTGAGAAAATTGACGCTCCGATTAAAGAGGCAGGAAAAGTTGTTCCAAACAGAGAACTGTTTTTATGTCTTCGAAGAATAGACGGCTCAGCTGCTGAAAAAAACGAGGAGCAACATAACGCCGCAAAAACAGTTTTTGAAAATGTAAAGAAAATATTAAAATAAAACTTGCCGTACCTTTTGGTACGGCAAGTTTTTGTTATAGATACTTATTTATTATTTCTTTCATTGTGTCCCAATGCTTTTCCATATCAGAAACCAGCTTTAACTGGGTACGGCAGCGGTCAAGGTTTTGCTTTGGACGGCTTGTCTTAAAATATGTATCGCCTTGCAGATAGTCGGTCAAGAAACGCATTCCGCATTCAAGAGTCATAATTTTGGCACCCTCGGGGAAAAGCTGTATCTCCTCCTTGTCAAGAAGTCCGCCACAGCCGTCAAGAAATCCCGCAGTATAAGCCTCGAAATATTCAAGATTCAGCTCAACTCGGCTTAAATCCTTTTCATCTTCGGCGGCAATTACAGCTCCTGAACGGATAGAATCACCAAAATCGGTTGCCGAGAAGCCCGGCATAATAGTGTCAAGGTCAATAACGCAAAGAGCACTGCGTGTTGAGCTGTCAAGCATAATGTTGTTAATTTTTGTATCGTTGTGGGTTACTCTAAGCGGAAGACGGCCGTTTTTGTGTGCATCAAACAACACCGACATAAAGTCCGCACGGCTTTTTATAAACTCAATTTCCTCTTTAACCTCTTCTGCGCGGTGGAAGGTGTCCGCCTCAACTGCTTCAAGGAAAGCAAGATATCTTTTGGGAGTGTTATGAAAATCTGGTATGGTTTCAAAAAGCTCCTCAGCAGGAAAATCTCTCAGCTGACGCTGAAAGGTGCCAAAGCCAACGCCGCACTCGTAAAAATCACGGCTGGTTTCGGGAGTGTCAAGACATACCGAACTTTCGATAAACTTGTACATTCTCCAACAACCGTCCTGACTGTTTAAAAAGTTCTCGCCGTTTTTCAAGGGAACAAGCGACATTACTGAGCGAGGGTCGTGGGAACGCTTTTTTAAATACTCGGTTACCTTATAAATATTAGACATAACCTGTTCTGGCTTTTTAAAAACCGAGGTGTTTATCCTTTGAAGAATAAAACGGGCACCCTTTTTATCGCAAAGAACAAAGGTGCTGTTAATGTGTCCGTTTCCGTAAGGGTTGCAGCTCAAAATAGGCTCTTTCAGATCAAACTTAGAAATAACATTTGAAAATTCCATAAATATCCTCTTTTTATAAAATTTTTAAGGGCCAAAAATACTAACACTGATATTATAGTCCTTTTATTTAAAAAAGTAAAGCACAAAAAAAGAATAAAGTCCGACACAAAACAGTATCGGACTTATTCTTGTTCCTAAACGATGGCGGGAACAGGCTAGTTTATAAAATCCATAGGGTCCACGGGTTCGCCGTCTTTGTAAAATTCTAAATGAAGATGACTTCCGTCTGCACACTCGCCTGGAATTTCACCAATATATCCTATAACGGCCTTTTCGTTTACAGCGGTTCCCTTTGAAACGGGCAGGTTGTCCTTTAAGCCACAGTAGTATGCGATAAGACCGTTTCCATGGTCAATTTCAACACAAACTCCGAGCTCAGAGTCGTTTATAACAGAGGTCACAAGCCCGTTACCACAGCTTAAAACGGCACTGTTTTCCTCGCAGGAAAAATCAGTGGCAGAATGGATGCGCATATCCTCGTAGGTCTTAGAAAATGTAAGCTCATCAGCAGAAAAAGACTTTACAACCTCGCCCTCTACGGGAGAATAAAAAGTGCGTGCAATAATGTCGGCAGAAGGGCTTACAGGAGCAGAGCTTACCTCTTGTGAGCTGTAAGGCTCCTTTGCATTAGTTCCGGCAGGAAGCTCGGACGACACCTCTTGCTCGCTGGAATAAATAAAAATGGAAGAGTTTTGCGAGCTTAATTCTCCCACTGGTTCATTAATAATGTCAAATCCGCTGTAAGCGGTCCATGCCACAACTCCTACTACTATAAGACAGGCGGCAAGGACTAAATAAAAGCCTCTGCCCGAAAGAAAATCAGTCAGCTTTTCTTTTGTAATCTTCATTTCATTCTTCCTTTACTTTCTTATTTACGTATTTATTTTTAACAGCGTGAAGAATAAATATACAAAGATTCAAAAAATAAAAAAGAAAACCACCCTTTTGGGTGGTTTCTGTTTTGGCTGTTACGAACTATTTAGATGCCAAATTTTTTGGGTTTATAACCGTATCTTAGTTTATTTGCTTGAAACTAGAAAAATATAGATTTGCACCGCGGTATCGTGCCTCAATAATTCTTTTTGCATCATTATAACTATTAGCACTTACTGTTTCCTGTGTTCTATGACCGTCCACATTAAAAATAATAATGTAGGTATGCATAATCTTTCCTTCCATATCCTAATTTACAGTAATTTTGAAATAGTTCTATTCTTCTGAAACTCTGGTTATTTCAACCGCCCACATAAAACTTTGCAACTGTTTTTCCCATTTGCAGTCCCAACAGCTATCTGTATCGGTGTACTGTATGGTATCTCCTTTTGAGAAATCCAACTCACTGACAGGAATCGAAATATGATATCGTTCACCACTATCGCCGCAGGTTGTACACTTTGTCCATATGTGAACTTTATTTCTTGCGGCTTCAGGGTCCGGTGAATTTGGAACATCTGCATCCGGGCCATAATAAGTACAATTTTCTACGCCCTGCATTGCACGCACCCGATAAGTGTATGTTTTACTTGTAGTTTCTGTATTGGTATCATCTTTTGAATTTTCATCCCCCACACTATCGTTACAGGCGCAAAAAGATAAACACATAATCAAACTTAATCCAATCGCTAACAGTTTTTTCATTTTTTATTCCTCCTTTTATATAAACCTCGAATATTAAAATTTTCAAGGCATACTAATTATACTCAATATTTTAAGTATAGTCAAGAGATTAAGTATGATAATATTAAAATGGTGATAAAAATGATTTCATATAAACCTTTTTATGAAACGCTTTTCAAAAAAGGCGTAACTGAATATAATCTTATTTTTAAGCAAGGGTTTTCAGCAAATACGCTACATCGAATGAAAAAAGGCGAAGCAATAAACACAAAAACGCTTGATGCGCTTTGCTATGCCCTTGACTGTGAAGTCGGCGATATAATTGAATTTGTAAAAGAATAGCACCTGAAACCAAGTAAGGAATCAGGTGCTGTTTTTATATCCGTCTGCGAAGCAGACACCGAACTTCTTCACTATTCACTATTACTTCTTATTTTCCAAAAACCCGAGTATTTAAGAGAAAAGTGAATAGTGAAGAGGTAATAGTGAAAAAGTAAAAATCCCCGTACTATCGTACGAGGATTTTTGGTGGGAGAGGGTGGATTCGAACCACCGAAGCTGAAAGCAGCAGATTTACAGTCTGTCCCCTTTGGCCACTCGGGAACTCTCCCAAATATTCTTGTCGCCGATTGGCGCAAGAATGATTATAGCATAGTTGTTTTACAGTGTCAAGCATATTTTATATAGTTTTTTAAATATTCTTAATAAACTCCTTGACAAAAAGTTTAGCATATGATATATTATTTAAGCACTCGTGCTGGTGTAGCTCAGTTGGTAGAGCAGCTGATTTGTAATCAGCAGGTCGGGGGTTCAAGTCCGTCCACCAGCTCCAAAAATCCCGAATGCGAAAGCGTTCGGGATTTTTACTTTTTAACTCTTCACTCTTCACTAAACTCGAATTCGGGATTTAGGGGAAGAGTTTTTTTATTGCTATTTATCGGCCCTTATGATATAATAATTTAGTCTATTTATATTGTGTTTACAAATTATACAAATTTATGTGATAGACTTTATATAATAAAAACAGTTCAAGGAGAATGGTTTATGATAGAGGTTTCCTCACTTTCAAAATCCTATGGTAATCACCTTGCGGTTGACAATGTCAGCTTCACCATAAATAAGGGAGATGTTATAGGATTCTTAGGCCCTAACGGCGCAGGAAAAAGCACCATTATGAACATAATGACAGGCTACCTTTCCCTAACGCACGGAAGCGTTAAGGTGGACGGCTACGACATTGTAGATAATCCTGAACAGGCAAAAAAGAGAATAGGCTACTTACCCGAAATTCCTCCTGTTTATATAGATATGACGGTTAGGGAATATCTATATTTTATGTATGACTTAAAGAAGGTAAAGTTCCCCAAAAAGCCTCATATTAATGAGATAGCAAAGCTTGTTAAGCTTGAAAATGTAATGGACCGTCTTATTAAGAATCTTTCAAAGGGTTACCGCCAACGCGTAGGTATAGCACAGGCGCTTATCGGCAATCCCGATGTTCTTATATTGGATGAGCCCACGGTAGGTCTTGACCCCAAGCAAATAATAGAAATAAGAAATCTTATAGCCCGCTTGGGTAAAAACCATACAGTTATACTTTCTTCTCATATTTTGTCCGAGGTTCAAGAGGTCTGCAAGAGAATAATCATTATAAACAAAGGCAAGATTATTGCAGATGATACCCCCGACAACCTTTCCCAAGGACTATCGACCGACCATTCATTACACCTTCGTGTAACCGGCAAAGAGGAAGACCTTAAAAAAATACTTTGCTCTGTTCCCGGTGTTAAATCGGTAGTATCTCTCGGCTCAAAGGAAGCGGGCAGCTGTGATTTTAATGTAGAACCAAAAACCGGGCATGACATTCGCGCAGCAGTAAGCCAAAGACTTTCTGAGCGCGGAAAAACAATTCTTATAATGGCATCTAACGAGATGAATCTTGAACAGATTTTCCTCCGCCTTACCGAGATGTCTGATAACGGACAAGAGTTTTTTATGGCTCAAAACAACGGCGAGAGTGAAGTTTCTGATAAAACACAGGAAGAGGAGGAAATATAAGTGAAAGCAATATATAAAAGAGAGCTTAAAGCTTACTTTACCTCTCCCTTAGCGTATGTATTTATAGCAGTGTTTTTCTTGTTTGAGGGCATTGCCTTTACCGAAATTTATTCCGCAGGCGTGGCAGATGTAACGGGTGTATTTTTTCATCTTTTAACAATGCTTGCGATGATTTTCTTAACCCCCGTTCTTACCATGCGACTTTTGTCTGAGGACAGAAGACAAAAGGTTGACCAAGCTTTGCTTACCGCTCCGGTAGGTATTACGGGAATAGTTTTAGGCAAGTTTTTAGCGGCCTTTACCGTATTTGCCCTAGCCTTTGCACCTACTGTAATTTTTCAGATTATAGTTTCGGCTTTGGCAACATCGGTAAATTGGCTGTTTTACCTCAACGCTCTGCTTGGCGTGCTTTTAACAGGCGCGGCACTCATTTCCATAGGTCTTGTGATTTCCTCCTTGACCGAAAGTCAGGCAATTTCCTGCATTCTTACAATTACAGCCTATGTTTCACTCTTTGCAATAACCTATATAGCAGAGCTTACGGGACAGAAATTCATTATTGCTGCGGCTGAATATCTTGCAATATTTGATGTTTTCTCCCGCTTTGGCGACAGTGTTTTCCACATTCCTGATGTGGCTTATTTGCTGTCTGTTACCGCACTGTTTATATTCTTATCGGTGCGCGCTGTTGAGCGACGCAGATGGGCGTAAAGGAGGCGGCACAAATGAACAAGAAAGTGAAAGAAACAATTAAAAAGACAAAAAAACCAATAAACAAAAACCTCTTTAAGCACGGCTCTTATGCGATAGCTCTTACCGCAATAGTAATAGCTGTTGCTATTGCATTTAATACAACCTTCGTACTGCTTGCAGAGCGTGTTAATCTTGATGTGGACCTAACCACAGCTAAGGACAACAGCCTTGACCTTGAAAATGTAGAATTCATAAAAGGCATAGACAAAGAGGTTACAATAACCGTTTGTATGACCGAAAGCGATTATGTCGGCGGTTATATGAATTACTATGCACAAAATTACCTGATGACAACCGATGCCACAGGACAGTATTATGAACAAACCTTAAAACTGCTTAATCTCTATTCGGTTTATTCGGATAAGATTACAGTAAAGTTTGTTGACCCGCAGGCACCCGAGTTTTCAGACATTTATTCAAAATACTCCTCGGCTAATTTAATGCCCGGAGATATGATAGTTGAATGCACTCACAATATTGATGGCAAAGAGGTAGTTAGAAATAGTATAGTTACCTATAAGGATATCTATTATAGCTATGACTCCTCCGGAATGGCGGGATACGGTTATGATTATTACTATGTTGACGGTAATAATTTTGAAACCGCTATGACAGGAGCTATTTACAAGGTTGTGTCTGAGGAAACCTATAAGGTAGGATACGTTTCTACTCACTGTGACACAGGTTATGCAACCAACCTCACAGAAAACCTTAAAATTAACAATTTTGAAATAGTAAATATCGACAGCCATATAATTACCGAGATCGACAAAGATATAGACCTGCTTGTTATTATGGCTCCAAAAGAGGATTTTCTCTCGGAGGAGCTTCAAGCTATAAACAGCTGGCTTATAGGCGACGGCAGTCGCGGTAAGGGAATGTTGTTCTTCCCATCAGCCTATTCACCCTCTTTACCTAAGCTTTACGGCTTCTTGCAGGAGTGGGGTGTAGTATATGATGACGGTATAGTTTTCGAGACCGATTACGAAAGCTATTATTCAGGCGACCCGACACAGATTTTCTCTGCTGTCGCAACAACAGAGAAGGAAGAAATTGCAGGCTTTATTGATGGCAGTAACGTCTTTATAAGCAAAATGAACGTTCCCATGAAGCAAGCGTTTGCCCACAACGGCGGAAATCGCTATACCGATGTTCTCGTTAAAACGCAAGGAGAAACCAGTGTTATAGCGCCTAAGGATGTGGAGAAGACCTGGGAACCCGGCAACACCTATGTTAAGAGCTCTTTTGCTACCGCAATTCTGGCTCAGGATATAGAATATATTGACAGTGTTGCAAAAACAAGCTATATAGCCGCCTTTTCAAGCACCGATTTTATAGCATCAGAGTATGTTAGGGATGCAAGCATAAGCAATATGAACCTCGTGCTCAAAACTGCAAATAAGATAGTAAATCAGGATGAAAACCCCTTCGAGTTTACAATGAAATATTTTGAAGCCGAGGACTTTTCAGCAACTGTTACCGAAAGCGGAACAATAGCGGTTAGGGTTATCTTTGTAGCAACCCTTCCCATTTTAGTTCTTGTAACAGGAATAGTAATATTCATAAGAAGGAGGTTGCGTTGATGAGTTCTTATCCCGAAGAAAAGGATACTCGTCAGGAGGAGCAACCTGAATCTGAGCTTTTAAATCAAGAGGAGTCAACGGTTTTCTCGGATCCTCTTGCTCACGAGGAGGCAAAAAAAGGCTCCAAAAAGCTTATACATGCTTGTCTTGCAATAGGACTTCTCAGTGTTGTAGTTGCTGTTGCGACACTGATTTGGGCATTTGTTCCTAAAATGGACGATTCTTCCAGCACGAGCAGTCAAGATGAAATAACCGAAAAGCCTCTTTGGAGCTTGGATAGTGATAAATTCTCCACGATTACATTAAAGCAGAAAAATGAAATCATTGAGCTTTATTCGGTAGAGGCTAAGCAGGAGTCCTCCGATGAAGAAACCAAAAGGCAGTGGCTTATAAAGGATGCAGACAATTCTCTTATAAGCAGTGCCAAAACCGAAGGTATGGTTTCGGCATTTTGCCTTATTGATTATTTAAGGACAATGGAAAATCCAAATGCAGATTACGGCTTTGATTCTCCCGAATTTGTCGTTGAGCTTATCGGTCTTGATGCTAAGGACAGCAAAACACTTACGGTAGGTTCAGCCACAGCAGATTCGAGTGCGAGGTATGTAAAAACATCTGACACCGATAAGGTTTATCTTGTAACGGCTGAATATTTTGAGACCTACTCGACAAATCTTCTTGACTTTGCTGACACAACAGGCCTTCCGCCTCTTTCAAAGGATTCCGACTATAACGGTGAGTATTATACCAACGGCGTGCTTGATAGTTTTAGCAAGCTTGTAATAAGCGGAAGCGCCCTTTCACAAAAGCTTACTATTGAGCCAAACCGCGGAGAAATTAATTTTGGACTCTATGTCATTACCTCTCCTCAGCAAAGATATGCAAACTCCGACAATGTTGACCTTGTGTTTAAAGTTTTTGCAAACGGACTTTCGGGAGACGGCGTTTATTCGTTTAAGAATACTGCTGCCGAGCAAAAGCGTTTTGGACTTGCAGAGCCTGATTTCACAGCTACCTTGTATGCTGACAAGGACTCTGCAAGCTTTAAGGCAAAGCTTCAAAACGACGGCAATTATGCCGTGGTCGGCGACGGAATGAAGGTTATTTTGAAGGTACCGAAGGACAGCCTTTCCTTTGCGACACTGGGCGATGCCAGCTTTTACAGCAACTTTTTGTTTATTGAAAGCTTGTCTGAAATTGATACATTTAAAATAGAAAGCGGAAATAAGAGCAATGCCTTCTCGATTGAAACCGAGATTACTACCAACGAAAACGGTTCCACAGAAAAGAATGTAAGTGGGGTTAAAGCCAACGGCAAGGAAATTGATTTAAAGAATTTCCAGGACTTCTATGAGCATTTCCTCTGGATTCCTGCGGTTGAGTTTAATTTTATAGACACCTCATCACGTAAAGCCGATACCGTGATTAATATTACCCATAATGACGGTACTAAGGATACGGTAATAAAGTACTTTATGATTTCTGATATGCGTTATCAGATGGAGGTAAACGGCGAGAAAATCGGTGTTATAAGCTCTTCAAGCTATAACAACATTCTCCGTTATGTTGAAAATGTAGCAAACGGAAAAGCTTATAATTCATAAAACAAAACCGTCTGCGGAGAATTGAAGCGAACCCCAAAGTTTAGATAAAATTAAATATTAAATTGTAAGTGAATGAGTTCGGAATTGCTCCGGGCTCATTCCTTTTTAGTTTTAAGGAACTTCTTTCGTTGTTGTAGTAATGGAATAAGATACAACTTCATAGTTGAATAAATCTAAAACAGGTGAAAGATATACTTTTTTATCACAAACATTAAATTGTGTATATACTTTGTTTTTTCTTCCTATTTTACCCATAAAAAATATGCACCGCCAAAAGTGTCTTTCTTTTGGGGTGCATATCAGTTTCCACGGAACTTTTTT
>JAFXIJ010000005.1 GCA_017533175.1 Clostridia bacterium | reverse complement strand
TTGTTGTAGTAATGGAATAAGATACAACTTCATAGTTGAATAAATCTAAAACAGGCGAAAGATATACTTTTTTATCACAAACATTAAATTGTGTATATACTTTGTTTTTTCTTCCTGTTTTACCCATAAAAAATATGCACCCCAAAAGTGTCTTTCTTTTGGGGTGCATATCAGTTTCCACGGAACTTTTTTATACGCTTTTACGTTTAATAGGACAAAAATGATTTTCAGTAATGGGAATCTCGGGAAAGGCTTCGGTTAAAAGCTTAGCCAGGGGGGAAATAATAATATCCTCTGTAAAAAAGTGGCTTGCATCAAAAACCGTAAAGCCTTCATTATGCGAATCAATAAATACATCGTGCTTTACATCGCCTGTAAGGAATGCATCTGCTCCCGTGCTCATTGCCTCCCGAAAGAGACCTCCGCCTCCGCCCGAGCAAACAGCCAGGCGTTTAATAGCTGTGTTTTCCCCGACATATGAAATGGGAACAGATAAAGTCTTTGCCAGCTTTTCGGCAAGCGCATTTGCGCTTATGGGCTCTTCAAATTCGCCAACGCGACCGACCTTGAAGAAGACGCCCTCTCCAAGAGAAGAAACCTTTTCAACATTCGTAAGACCGACAAGACTGCATAAAAGGTCATTAATTCCGCCATCTCCTGCATCAAGGTTTGTGTGGGCGGAAATTACCGAAATCCCGTTTGTTATAACGCGGTAAATCAGGCTGTCGGCTGTTACGCTCTTTATTCCGCCGAATATAACGGGGTGGTGTGTGATAATAAGATTTGCGCCTACTTCTACCGCCTGCGAGATAGCCTGGTCGGTAAGGTCAAGGCAGACGAGGATTCCCTTTACGGTATCCTTGCCGTTTCCCACAAGCAGACCGACATTGTCACCCGCCATTGTATAGGAAAAATCAAACTTTTCATCTAAAAAGTCATAAATTTCGAAAACGGTCATTTTTTAAAAGTCTCCTTTAAGGCAACAGTTCGGTTGAAAATAGCTTGTTTTCACTTGAATCCTTATCAAGACAAAAATATCCTTGTCTCATAAATTGAAAGCTTTCTCCGACAGTAGCTTTTGCCAATGAGGCTTCAAGCTTACAGCCTGTAAGCAGGCAAAGAGAATCGGGATTAAGATTATCCGCAAAGGAGGAAACACCCTCCTCATCCGAGGGATTTTCAACATTGAAAAGGCGGTCATAAAGTCGAACCTCTGCATCTATTGCGTGTTCACAGCTTACCCAATGCAGAGTGCCCTTTACCTTTCTTCCGTCGGGGGACTCTCCGCCGTATGAGGCGGGGTCATAGGTTACATGAACGCAGGTGATGTTGCCCTCGCTGTCCTCCTCGTGTGAAGCGTATTTAACAAAATACGCACCCTTTAAACGAACCTCTTTTGTCGGGCAGAGTCTGAAATACTTGCCCGGAGGGTCAAGCATAAAGTCATCCTGCTCAATATAGAGATATTTAGAAAATGTAACCGTCTTGTTGCCAAGCTCAGGCTTGCTTGGGTTAATCTCTACCGAGATTTCTTCGCACTTATCTTCGGGATAGTTGTCAATTACTACCTTTAAAGGACGAAGAACTGCCATAGCACGAGCGGCATTTAGGTTTAAGTCTTCTCTTACGCAGGCTTCGAGCAGAGCATAGTCAATTACACTGTATGCCTTGCTTACGCCTATTTTCTCGACAAAATTGCGAATAGCGGCGGCAGGATAGCCTCTTCTTCTCATACCGCAAATGGTTGCCATTCTGGGATCGTCCCAGCCTGAAACTAAATTATCGTTTACAAGCTTTAAGCACTTTCTTTTAGAGGTAAGAGTGTAATTAACATTCATTCTTGCGAACTCTATCTGGCGAGAGGGTTCAGCAAGCTCTAATTTTTCCAAAAACCAGTTATACAAGGGGCGGTGGTTTTCAAATTCAAGAGAGCAAAGCGAGTGTGTAACACCCTCCCTTGTGTCTGAAAGTGGGTGGGCAAAATCATACATAGGATAAACGCACCATTTATCGCCCGTTCTGTGATGAGAGGCTTTAAGAATTCTGTAAATAATGGGGTCACGCATATTAAGGTTAGATGAGCTCATGTCAATTTTTGCACGAAGCACCATAGCACCGTTTTCAAACTCACCTGCGGTCATTCTTTTGAAGAGGTCGCGGGTTTCCTCAATAGGACGCTCACGATAGGGGCTGTTAGTTCCCGCCTCGGTCAAGGTACCGCGCATGGCTCTTATTTCATCGGGGGTTGACTCATCGACATAAGCCAAACCTTTATCAATCAGCTTTAAGGCGCATTCATATATAAAATCAAAGTAGTCCGATGCGTAATAAACATTATCCCAATTAAAGCCAAGCCACTTTATGTCCTCCATAATGGCATCGACATATTCGGTGTCCTCTTTGGTTGGGTTGGTGTCATCAAAGCGGAGGTTACACTTGCCGCCATATTTTTCTGCTGTACCGAAATCTATGCAGATTGCCTTTGCATGACCGATATGCAAATAGCCGTTCGGCTCAGGGGGAAAGCGTGTCTGAACCCTG
The DNA here is from genome assembly GCA_017533175.1 of Clostridia bacterium. Lineage (GTDB taxonomy): Bacteria > Bacillota > Clostridia > Oscillospirales > Acutalibacteraceae > SFWF01. Next base: position 43,666 of record JAFXIJ010000005.1, on the reverse strand, counting down.
TTATACACACCTTCATCTAAATCCTTATCTATAAAATCGTAAATAAAGTTAGAGGGAACGACAGTTTCCTTTTCCTCTCTTATAATTTCTTCTGCCATAAACTTCTCCTATATATTATCTATTGCCGCATTTATTCGGGCGACACATTTATCTTTTCCTAAAACCTGCATTATGCTGCAAAGGTCGGGAGTGTTTTTTCTACCGGTTATTGCTACTCGCAAAACAGAGGAAAGGTCACCCGCACTGCCCTTGTAGGCTTCCCTGTTAGCCTTGTACTCCTTTGTGTCGGCGGCAAAGCCAAGGGGAGCGCAAAGCTCTTTAATTCTAGCAAACCATTCTTCCTTTGTATCGGTCTCTGAATAGACCTCGCGGTACGCACAAAGGAAAGCCTTGATGTCGGAAGTGTTTAAATGTTCTGGGAAATCGTTTGAGGGAACATAATATTCATCAAACATATATGCGGCATAATTCTTTGCCTCATTCCATTTAGCAATATCCTTACGAGGCTTTGGACACTCACGGTCGATAGCAAAAACCGAGCGAGTATAATCGGGATTTAAGGTCAGAACACTGTAAAAATCAGGCTCATATTCCTTTGCCCAAAGGGTTAGCTTTTCTACTACCTCATCGGGTGTAAAGGTTGAAACAACATTTTTAGAAACATCCAAGAGCTTGTTTTCATCAAACAAAGCACCCGAAACAGACATCTTCTTAATGTTAAACTTAAACTTTTGTCTATCCTCGGTCGGATTAGCTCTTCTAAAATCTTCAAACTCGCTTGAAGCAATAGTCATAAGATACTCGATAACGCTTTTTGAATCGAAGCCCTGTTCTGCAAAATAGTGAACGGCAGCTTCGGGGTCCTTGCGCTTTGAAATTTTCCTTTTTGCACCGTTTTCAAGCTTCATAATTGGAGCCACGTGGCAATATTTAGGCGGCTTAAAGCCTAACAGCTTGAAAAGCTGAATGTGCTTTGGCACGCTCGAAATCCACTCGTCACCACGGATAACATGGGTTGTGCGCATAAGGTGGTCATCAACAGCGTGGGCAAAGTGGTAGGTGGGTATGCCGTCCGATTTAAGCAGTACAAAGTCTTCATCGTTCTCGGGCATTTCGACCTTGCCCTTGATACCGTCATCAAAGAAGATACGATTTTCCTCACTGCCGGGTGATTTAAGACGGATAACATAGGGCTTGCCTTCTTTTATAAGACCTTCCGCCTCTTCAACCGTGATGTTTCGGTGCTTTGCATATTCGCCGTGATAGCCTGTGCGGATTTTATTTTTCTCCTGGTTTTCCCTGACTATGCTTAACTCCTCTGCTGTGCAGAAGCAGGGGTAGGCAAGTCCTTCCATAAGAAGCTTTTTAACATAGGTTTGATAAATTTCGGCACGCTCGCTTTGCTTGTAAGGACCGTAATTGCCCTTTTGCTCGGTAGGGGTCACAAAGCCTTCATCAATATTTATACCAAAACGGATAAGGCCGTTTATAATATCATCTATACCGCCGTCAATCTCACGCTTTTTGTCGGTGTCCTCGATTCTTGTATAGAAAATGCCACCCGTACTGTCGGCAGTAATGCGGTTTACAAGAGCCATAAAAAGAGTGCCAAGATGTAAATAGCCCGTAGGACTTGGTGCAATTCTCACAACCCGTGCGCCGTCAGGCAGGTCACGGGCGGGATATATACTCTCATAATATTCGGGAGTTTTATCAATGTTTGGCAAAAGCAGTTCTGCCATTCTTTCAAAGTTGTTCATTTGCATCTCCTAAAAACAGCCGCATTAAAATCGGCTGTTTTTGTGAATAATATTTATTTATTAAGAAGCTTGTTCAGCTCGTCCATAAAGGTGTTGATATCCCTAAACTGGCGGTAAACCGAGGCAAAGCGCACATAGGCCACCTCATCAATTTCTTTAAGCTTGTCCATAACAAGCTCACCCACCTTGTCGCTGGATATCTCGCGGTCCATACTGTTCTGGATAGACGCCTCAATGTCACTTGCGGCGCGCTCCAAGGTGTCAAGCGAAACAGGTCGCTTTTCGCAAGCCTTTATCATTCCGTCAAGGATTTTTTCTCTCTGGAAGGTTTGACGGGTTTTATCCTTTTTAATAACGATAATAGGCAGACTTTCAATTATTTCATAGGTGGTAAACCTGCGGGTGCATTTAAGGCACTCTCTCCTGCGTCTAATACGCTCGCCCTCGTCGGTGGGACGCGAGTCGATAACCTTGCTTTCTTCATAAGCACAATATGGACATTTCATAACTTATCTCCTCAAAATAAAATAGGTTATTAACGTTAGTATTTTACCATATATTGAGCATAAAAACAAGATTTATATTGATAATATATCAAATTACTGTTAAAATAGTCACAAGAAAAATTAAAAAAGGAGATTTATTATGAGTTTTCAGACCAGTTTACCCGAAAAGAATGATTTGGTTGCAGTAATGCATACAAATATGGGAGATATAAAGATAAAACTGTTCCAAAACGAAGTCCCCAAAACCGTTAAGAATTTCGTAGAACTTGCAAAAAGCGGCTACTATAACGGAATTATTTTTCACAGAGTTATTAAGGACTTTATGATACAGGGCGGAGACCCGACCGGAACAGGAATGGGCGGAAGCAGTATCTACGGCGAAAAGTTCGAGGATGAGTTCAGCGTTAAGCTTCATAATATCCGCGGTGCGCTTTCTATGGCAAACGCAGGCCCTAACACCAACGGAAGTCAGTTCTTTATAGTTCAGGCAAGCAGCATTCCCGACGGAATGGCAGAGCAGATGAAACAGCTTGTTGACCGCGGCTTTCCCGAGGAAACAATTGCCGACTATGAGGCTCTTGGCGGAACACCCTGGCTTGACTTTAAGCACAGCGTTTTCGGACAGGTGTTTGAGGGAATGGATGTGGTTGACAGTATAGCCAATGTTCGCACTATGGCAGGCGATAAGCCGATGCACGATGTAGTTATTGAAGGAATTGATATAAGCGAAATGTAAAACAAAACGGAAGGTTTTTGAACCTTCCGTTTTTATTTATTTCTTACGCTTTTTGATGATTAAGAATGTAGCGGCGCCAAGAACGGAGACTGCTGCAAGAATTGTCGTAAGGATAAGACCTACCTTTTTGCCGCCCGAGTTTTGCGTAGTCGGGTTGTTTGCGGAAAGAGAATCCGAAGAGGTTTCATCGGTGGTAGAGGTGGTATTATCTAAGGTTAAAGCCTCATTGGATGAGACCGACAGGTCGGAGGAATTTGTGCTCTGAATTGAAGACGAAGAAGTCGGAGAAGTCGAAGAAGTCGAAGAGGTCGGAGCAGATGTTACGGTAGAGGGCGAGTTAGGCTTGGTTACGGGTGTAACAAGACCGCAAAGTTCGCAGGTTTGTGTCTTGCCCGAAGCGAAAAATAAGTGGTCGTGTTTGAGACCAACGGCCGAGGGGTCGGAGGTTTTGACATTATCGCATATAGCATACACCGACATATTTTTTGTAACATTTGAAAAGCTGCCGCTCCATTTTTTAAAGGTTACGCCTTTTGAGGTTTCAATTTGAGGAGCTGTCGCAGAGCTGCCCTCGTTTACGACTGCGGAGTATAGGAGGGTTTTGTTATCGGTTGAATAGAAATCAACTGTATATTTTGTTGTTCCTAAATCGACAGGCTTTTTCCAGTCTGCATTTTTTGTGTACATGGTGCGGTAGGTAACGACTTCAAGCTTGCCCTCTTTTTCTTGCTTTTTTATTTCATCCAGCATTGAGCGAAGTGTTTTTTCGTTAAGCTCGGAGGTATTGTGGGCAAACCAGACCTTCCACTGTGGAGTTTTGGCAAGCTCCCGAACGCTTCTGAATGCGATTTCAGGATTGTTATTAAAGGTAAATCTAAGATAGTCTCTTGGCTTATAATATTGCTCGGAGGCACCGTAAAGGTCACTGTAAAGGTAATATTTTGAGGTTATTTTTTCAATTTCGGTGCGGTATTCAAGGTCGGTGTCCTCGGTTCCTCCGCCTCCTGCAAGTATAATACCTTTAACATCAAAGCCTGCGGCGGTAAGCTCATTTAACGAATCCTTCATTTCAGCTTCAACAACCGACCACTCGACAGCTCTGTTAAAGACCTTGTGAGATTTTGTATGGGATAGAATTTCTCCTCCGTGGTTTTCTATATCGTGCAGAAGGGCATTATCACCTTTGAGCGAGCCCGAAGGAACCGCTGCACAGATGGGGTAGCCATATTCGAGTGTTATTATCTCATAAAATGTTTTTAGCGAGGCAGTAATATTATCATCGAAAACGAGTGTTAGGTATGACTTGTCAAGCTCTTTCATGGTCATAGGAGTAGTATCGGCGCTGGCACTTATAAAAGAGCCTGCGGCAAGAATTCCTGCTGATAGTAGAGCGGCTAAGCTTTTAAATTTCATAAGGGTAGAACTCCTTCCGTAAAATATACAAATAAATTATACACGAAAAAGTAAAAAACCGCAAGAAAGAAAAAATGCATACCGCTTTTATTAAAAACATATTATTTAATACTAATATAATAAAACCTGGGGGATTTTTATGAGTAATAACGACTTAAATTTGCTTTTGAAAATGTTTTCAACAAACGGCAAGGTGGATATGTCTAAAATAAATAAAGCTAAAAACAGTCTTTCAGATGAGGATTTAAAAATGTTTGAGCATCTGGTGAAAAACAAGGAAGAAAGAGAAAAGCTGTTTAATTCACCTGAGATACAAGGTATTATAAACAGTATTAAAGACGGTAAATAGTCTATGAGCGAGCAAAATGAAATAACTGAAAGGCTTTCGGCGATTTTGTCCGACCCTGAGGGGCTTGAAAAAATAAAAAATATGGCGGCGGGACTTTTAGGCGGAAATATGCCTTCACACTCGCCCGAGCCACAGGCTGAGGAATCGCCCTCTTTGGACATAGATATGGCAAGCATAGCCAAAATAGCGAGAATATTTAATTCTAAATCAGGCGACAACGAAAAAACGCGATTGCTCTTAGCCTTGAAGCCTCACTTGTCAGCCGAGAGGAAAAAGAGGGTGGATACGGCTGTTAAAATATTAAAACTGCTCGAATTAGCGCCTATGCTAAGCGAGCTTGGCTTATTTAAATTGTAGGTGAGATATTTGGATGAGATATCAAAAGAAGAATTTGAACGGCTTAAAGCCGCCGCAGAAAAAAGCCTTAGAGATATAGGCAGTAAGCAGCAGACAAGACCGCCATTTCCCGATTTTGTGAGAGTTCCGCCTTCAAGGGAGGAAAGAAGCAAGACAGAAGAAAGCAAGGCTCAGCCCGAGCCACTGAGCAGACCTTTACACCTGCAAAAGAAACCCGAGGGCAGAGCGTCCCGCTTTTTAAGGCATATAAATCTACCCGAAATGTTAAAGGATAAGGACTCTTTGCTTATCTTGGGACTAATACTTTTGCTCTCTAACGAGGAGGCGGATGACAGCTTACTTATGGCGCTGGCATACATACTATTGTGAGTATTTTAAGATGAATATTATGTTTGAAAGGAACTGATATTCAGAGCTTAAAATAGTTACAAAATTGTACTTTTTTCTACAAAAAATTATTATTATGTCAACCTAAACAACCAAGAAATTGTTAAAGTTTCTAACAGAGTTATTAACACTTAAATCAAGGCGTTCGGGCAAGATTTAAGGCAAATAAGATTTAAAATGTTAATAACTCGGTTAAAAAATCTAACATTTGTGAATAATTAATAATCGACGCAGCGAATATTATGTAAACAGAAAACGGCTTGACAACAAGTCCAAAACTAAGGGCTTTTAATGCCTTATAAAAGCCATAAAAGCAACAAAAAACCTCAGTAACAAAGCAGCTACTGAGGTTTTATAATTTTTAGTTAAGTCTTCCGTAAAGTGGAACGCTTGTAGAATCGGTTTTGGGCTCTCTTGTAGGAGCTGTAACAACCTCTGACGGCTTTCTACCTGAGCCTCTGCCGCCGCGACTGCCGCCAGACCTTCTATCGCCGCCGATGGGGGAGATAACAATGCGTCTGCCTGTGCCTTCACCAATCGAGTGAGAGTCAACACCATCAATATCCTGAACAGCGGTGTGAATAATGCGACGCTCATAAGGGTTCATTGGCTCTAAGGTACGGCTTCTTCCCGAAGAAATAACCTGGGCTGCAACCTTTGCGGCAAGTGCCTTCAAGGAAACCTCTCTTTTTTCGCGGTAGTTACCGATATTAAGAGTAACCTTTAAATATCCGCCTGTTCCGTTTGCCGAAAGGCTTGTAAGATATTGAAGAGCATCTAAGGTTTCACCGCGTCTTCCGATTACTACACCGAGCTTATCTCCGTCAAGTTTAAGATAGATTCCGTTTTCCGAATCAGCCGCCTTAACGGTAACATTTTCGCAGCCCATGTGTTCAAGCACAGATTTTATATATGTAGCTGCCCTGTTTACAGAGGAGTCGGAAGGGAATTCGGCGTAATCTTTAAGGTCTTCGGGTTGTGCCGAAGGGGCAATTTCACAAGGAGCAGCCTTTTCCTTCTTTGCAGGACGGGAGGCCTTCGCAGAGCCCTTTGTCTCTTTTGAAGAAGAGAGGTCCTCAGCCTTTTTGGGAGAAACCTTTTTCTCCTTTTTAGGTGCGGGGTCGGGAAGCTCAATATAAGCTCTAACTTTTGCGAGCGAGCCGCCGAAAAGTCCCAAGGTCTTTTTCTTAAACTCAGCAATTACTTCGATTTGAATGTCATCCTCCTGCGAAGAGGTTAAGCCTGCAAGGGAGATAAGTCCTTCCTTTGCATTTTCGGTGGCGTCAAGCAGAGATTCAGCCTCGCCTATATATTCTTTAATCAAGGTTTTTCCTTCTTTCTGTAAAACGGAGAAGACAAAATTACTTCTCTTCTGTCACAACGCGCTCTTTAAGATATTTATTTTCCTTGTTACTTAACTCAACGATGCTCTTTGCGCGTTGGTTCGCAAGCATTTTATGAGGACCGTAGAAGGACTGAATTGCAGACTGAATACCGCCCGAGATAATACTCGAACATGCCCAATAAAAAGCAACGCCTGCGGGTACGGTAAAGCCGATAATAAGAGAAATAATCGGCATAAACAGTAACATACCTGTCATAGAGGGAGCATCCGGATTATTGCGCTTCTGAATACGAACACTGATAAAGCTTGTGAGCATCTGTGATGCAAATGAAGCAAAGGGAATAAGCCAGATGGGATCCCAATTTTTAACTACATCGATTGAAAAGTTTGGAATTTTAGTAAGATTAAGACCAAAAAGACTAAAATCAATCGAGCCTAATTTTGATGCAATTTCGGGAGAAAGTGAGGGGTTTGCCATAATCTTACCTATGATATCAAGCTCCTTATAACCGCCCGTAAGTTTAAGGCTTTCCGAGAGTGCAGTAACATCAGCACTAGGAACATTTAGAAGATAGGTCAAGGGACTTGAAATCAAGTAATAAATCGACATCATGAAAACAAGCCGGAAGAGCATAGGTAAGCAGCCGCCCGACATGGAGATGTTCTCCTCGCGGTAGAGGTTTTGCATCTCAATAGAATATTTCTGCTTGTCATCGCCGTATTTTTCTTTTAAAAGGTCAAGCTTTGGCTTGATGCGCAGCTGGTCAACGGCAGATTTCTGGCTTTTGATGCTAAGAGGCAGCATAACCAGATTTATTAAAATTGTAAACACAAATACCGCTGCTGCAAAGCTGTTTCCAAAAATATCGGCGAGGAAATTAAGCACATAGCTTAACGGAATGTTAATAATGTTAAATAACCATTGCAATTTTATTCACCATATCTTATAAGAGCTGAAATTCAGCCTTTTTTTATTTTCTTTTGGGGGACGGGGTCATAACCGCCGTCACAAAGCGGGTTACAGCGAAGAATTCGCCAAATTGCTAAAAGGCTCCCTTTAAAAGCGCCGTGCACCTCGATGGCTTCAATAGCGTATGCCGAGCAGGTAGGAGTAAAACGGCAACAAGGCTGCTTTGCAGGAGAAATGCCTTTCCTGTAAAACCGAATTAATTTAATAAGAAGTTTACTCATTTTTACTTAATATGTCTGCTTTTTCAAAATGCTCTGCCATAATTTTTGCAACATCTGTGCTTTTGAGTGAAAAAATACGGCTCCTTGCTACGAAAACAAGGTCGTAGCCCTGATTTAAAGAAGGCAGACAATCTCTAAAAGCGGCTGTTATTAGCCTTTTTGCGCGGTTGCGCAGCACCGCACCGCCTAATTTTTTACTTACGGTAATGCCGAATCTGGTTTTGCCGTAACGGTTTTTTACGACATAGGTTACGAACGCGGGATGCACAAAGCTCCTGCCGCGTCCGTAAATTCTTCGAAAGTCGCTATTCTGCTTTATCTTTTCAAAACAGTACATAACTTTATTCTTACAGATTAGTAAGAGAGCTGCTTTCTGCCCTTTGCTCTGCGGCGGGCAAGCACCTTGCGGCCGTTAGCGGTTGCCATTCTTTTTAAGAAGCCGTGCTCTTTCTTGCGGTGAAGCTTCTTAGGCTGGTAAGTTCTTTTCATCCTGAACCCTCCTTAATTGAGATTTTGGTCATAAGAGGGATATACCCCCTTATACAACCTATCAGTTTAAGATTATACCGAAGATAACCTGTTTTGTCAATAAAAATTTGGTCTTGTATTCTATTTTGCAAGACCTTTTTGTTCTTTCCTTTTGCGGTATTTTAAGGTAATTATGTTATAAAGCTTTAAACCTAAAAGACTTATTACTGCGGTTATTACCAGAAGAACAATTCCATGCAGATATTTGCCTTCTTCAAAGAAATCTCCTCCAACCGTTGAGGAAATTATTGACGGGATTCTCGCAATAAGCGAAATCACTAAAAACTCCGACAGCCGAATGCGAGTAAGTGGCAGAATATAGGTGAGAAGGTCCTTTGGGGTACCCGGAATTAAAAAAAGAAAAAATACCACCCGTTTAAGCTTCTTTTCGCTGTTTATAAAAGCAAGGGAGTTGATTTTTTCGGTTGAGATAAAAAGCTCAACCAGCTTTACTCCCCATTTTTTTGCAAGTACAAAAATAAGGGCTGATGCCAGAGCCACACCTACTAAGCAGATGAGGGTTCCTTCTATTGCGCCGAAGGCATAGCCGAGCCCCACTTCAATAAATTCTCCCGGAATAAAGGCAATAAATACTTGAAGTATTTGAATCCCCAGTGCAATAAATCTGCCGATAAAGCCGTAGCCTTCGATAAATTCTTTAAAGCTGCTCGCAGAAGCGCCGGATGAGAAAAATCGGTAAACTGCAAAATGGGCAATAAGGTAGAAAACACCTATTGTTATAAACAGAGATATTAAACCGATTATTCTTTTTGTTTTAAGGGTAAGGTTTTTTGTTGATAACATCTAATTCCCGCTCCAAAAAATTTAGAAAATTCTTAGAATTAAAAAATGAAAAGAAAGGCTGAAAATGAAAGGATAAAATAAAAACCTACCGAGACTGCAAAGGGAATAAGAACTCTTGCTGCCGAAGTGCCGCCTAAAAGGAAAAGCCTGAGCAGATAGTTTGAATCCTGAGCATAGCTTTCACGCAGATTTTTTATATCTTTTACAGCCTTGTTTTTATAAAGGTAAAGAGAAAAAAACGACATAACAATAGGAGCAACCATGCCTTCTAATAAATTCCTAAAATCAGGCAAAACGCTGTGGAAATTATTATAAAAGTGGGAAAAGATTTGATTTGCCTCAGAACGATACTGCTCGGTGTCGGCAGCAAAAGAGGACAAAAGAGAAGTATAGTCTTTTAAAAACCTAACAGAAACATCAAAGTTGAAAATTAAATCAACAAGGAAAAAAACAAGCGGAAAGGCTAAAAACAAAAAGCCGTATTTGTTCATTTTTCTGTAAAAAAACCAACAGGAAATGCCAAAAAAACCGAAGAAAAGTCCGAGAAGAAGCACGGGAAGGCAAAAAGAGGTCTTTTTGTTTAAAAGGCTCATTCTATAAAAGCTGTCAAGTATGCGGGAGTGGTTTTTGCCGACATAGGCTTCAAGCTCCCTCGCCGAAACGCCGTCGATAACATCCTTATCGGCGTAAAATGGGTCCGAATTTTCTAAAACGACCTCAGCGCTAATAGGGGCTTTTTGTTCAACCACGGGCAAAACGGCACCACACCTTCTGCAATAACGGAAGGAGGGCTCGTTTTCAAGGTTGCACTTAACACAGATTTTTTTATTCATAAATACCTCCGCAGACGCGCTTTTAATATATTTATATAAACGCAAAAATCAGGCTCGGAAGATAGGAAACTGCGGCAAGAGAGAGCATAAATGCAAAAATATTCACGCCGCCCTTTTTGCGAAGAGCTGTCTCTTTATCGTCGCTAACCTTTATTTCTTTTGCGGCACGAAGCACATGCTTTTTGTAAAGATAATCACCGAAAATTCCGCCGAAAAGCATAACCCCAAGATTTAAAAGTGTGCCCACAGCGGCAAGGATAAGTGCCAGGCTGTCAATTTTATCGAGGTTTTCCAAAATAAATCTTGCAAGCACAGCAGATCCTCTGCTAAGATCGGTAAAACCCGGAAGACGGGTTATTGCCAAGCTGCAAGGAAGGGTAAGCAGATTAGAGATTATCATAAGAAGACTAAGCGCCCACGAAGCCGAGTACATTTTTCTAAAAGCAGACCAGCCGTAAGGCAGAAAAAATGCCGCCCAGTTCCAAGAAGACTTTTTTTCTTTACCCATTTTCATAAAACGAGGAATATACCGTGATAAATTTGTAAAAACAATGGGAGCCGCTTCTTTTATGGTAACCCCGTCCTCGATTTCGGCATTATCATCAACATGAACAAAGCCGCTAAGCCTGTCAAAAGGAACCCCTCTGCCATTCGGAGAGCCGCAATAAGGACAAAACTGAGTGTCCTCGGCAAGAGACTGTCCGCAAAAGGCGCAAACCGCCGGTTTAGTTTCTTCTTTCTCTGCGCTGCTTTCTTCATTTTCATTTTTAGGATTATATTGGTTTTCAGTACCGTGCAGGTCTTCAAGACCGCAGTGACCTACCGATTTGTAGCAGTCGCGGTGATGGGGCGCTCCGCACACGGGACAATGAACAATATCGTCATCTTCAAAAAGGTATGCCGAGCATACCGCACATTTTTTCTCGTTTGTATTAAGGCTCATAATGTCTCCTTGAAAGAACTTTTCATTTTTTCCAAATAATCGAATACCAGCTTAAAGTATTCCTTGCCGTAGTTATGATATTTTTTGTTTTCTATCATACATTTAAGCTCGCCAGGGGTAACCCATTTTACCTCGGCAACCTCGCTCTTTTGCAGACGAAGTCTTGAAATATCGGCATCGCACCGAATAAACCAAATATCCAGCAGCGAGTTTCTGCGTTTTAGTCTGCCCGCAAGTTTAAGGCTTCCCTTTATGGCGCCTATACCGAGCTCTTCGCGGAGCTCCCTTGCGGCAGCAGAAAGTGAGGACTCTCCCGATACCGCCGAGCCGCCTGTTGCAGCCCATTCACCCGGCATAAGCCGTCTTTTTTCGCTTCTTCGCTGGATGAGAAGGTTTCCGTAGGAGGAAACCACCCAAATGTGAACAACCAAATGATATTCACCGGGTCTAAGGGTAGTCTTTCCACGGACTGCCGTGCGACCTGTAACCCGTCCGTCCTCATTCATTATATCCCAAATTTCCATTTTACCTGCCTCTTTATATTCTTAAAACATACTCAAATTCATTATTTCAATATTACTCTCATTATATAATAACAAAAAACTTCAATTTGTACAACCAAATTTTAATGAATGTTTTGTAAATAAAAATAATACTTGTAAAGATAATAGATATATATTATAATGTTACTATCAACCCTGTCTGTATAATGGGGTGTGCGAATGGGCGGGTCCTGTGCGACGGGGTACTGTGAACCATGTCAGGCGGGGAACCGAGCAGCATTAAGCAGTTCACTCTGTGCGCCGCAGTAAATCGGTTCATTCGTACGCCCGATTATACGGACTTTTTTTAAAACAAAGGAGAGCTTATGTCATACAAGGCTTTATACCGAAAATATCGACCTCAAACATTTTCGGATGTTTACGGTCAAGACCATATTACCGAAACTTTAAAGGCCGAGCTTGCTGCGGGCAAGATTTCGCACGCCTATTTGTTTACCGGTACCAGAGGCACGGGAAAAACCTCATGTGCAAAGATTTTGGCTCGTGCGGTAAACTGCTTGTTTTCGGCAGGAGGAGACCCCTGTCTTGAATGTGAGGCGTGCCGACTTATAGGAGATGAAGAGGCTACCGATATAGTTGAGATTGATGCCGCTTCAAACAACGGAATAGATGATGTAAGAGAGCTTCGTGAGCAGACAGCATTTTCTCCCACCACCTTAAAGTACCGTGTTTTTATAATAGATGAGGTGCATATGCTCTCCATTCAGGCTTTTAATGCTTTGCTTAAAACTATTGAAGAGCCTCCCGAGCATGTCATTTTTATTCTTGCCACCACCGAGGTTCATAAGCTTCCCGCAACTATTCTTTCACGCTGTCAGAGATTTGATTTTCGCAGAATAGCAACCGAAAAAATCGCCGAAAGAATAAACTATATAGCAAAAAAAGAGGGCTTTAAGGTTACCGAAAATGCGGCAACCCTCATAGCTGCCGCGGCTGATGGCGGTATGCGTGACGCGCTTTCGATACTTGACCTTTGCGTTTCGGTTTCAAGCGAGGTTACACAGGAGCTAGTGACCGAGGTCTGCGGAATGTCGGGTAACGAATATCTTAACCGAATGTCCGATGCCATTTTGAAGGGAGACTGCGACGAGGCGCTGACGCTTGTTGATACTCTTCATAAAAATTCGGTAGATATGCAGCGCTTGGCAAATGAGCTTTGCTCACATTTTAGGGATATAATGGTCTGCAAGGCGGTAAAGGGAGAGAACAAGCCCATTATTGCCTCAAAGCAGCAGATTGAAATTTTAAATGAGAAGGCAAAATCCTTTGATATAAAGGACATTATGAGGGCGCTTAGTCTTTTGTCGGCAAGCATTTCCGAGATGCAGACAGGCAACCGCAGAAGTGTTTTTGAAATGGCGGTAATAAAGCTTTGCAATCCAGCCCTTTGCAGTGACATAGATTCGCTTGAAAAGAGGGTGAGGAGGCTTGAAAGCGGAGCACCAATATCCGCCGAAAGCAAAGAGGAAAAAACCGCAAAGGCAGAAGAACCTGTAAAAGCAGAGGAACCGATAAATAAAGAACTGCCCGAAAGCGTGAAAGCAGAGCCTTCCAAAGATGAAAATAACGAGGAGCCTTTGGTCGAGGAATGGAAGGAAATATTAAAGGTGCTAAAAACCTCCTGCCCGTTAATTGCGGGTGTGCTTGATGGTTCCAGAGCATTTGTGTCGGGACAGTATTTGCTTATTGACGCGCCCAATCCTCAATTCAGAGACCTTATAAACAATAAAAATTCAATATATAAGGATTCGGTACGCAAGGCGGCGGCGCAGGTGCTCGGTAAGACCTATAAGCTCGGGCCCTATCATAAACCGCAGGTGAGTGCTGAGGAGGACCCGCTGAAAGCTCTTGCTGAAAAGTTAAAGCAGATGCAAGTTTAATAAGGAGAAAAATTATGAAGGTAAGAATTCCAAATAACAACGGTATGAACCAACAGCAAATGCTGAAAAAGGTTCAGGAAATGCAGGAAAATATGGCGGCTCTCCAAGCCGATCTTGATGAAAGAGAATACACAGGCACGGCAGGTGGCGGTATGGTAAGTGTTACCGTGAACGGCAAGCACGAGGTTTTGTCGGTTAAAATAAAGCCCGAGGCACTCGAAGAGTGTGAGGGTGACCCCGAAATGCTTGAAGACTTTATAACTCTCGCAGTAAATGATGCTATAACTACTGCGGTTAAGACAAGTGAAACCGAAATGGGCGAAATTACAAGCGGGCTTAACATCCCCGGAATGCCTGGACTTTTCTAGATATGGCATATAATATAGTTTCGTTGAGTGAGCTTACGGCGCAGTTCGAAAGACTGCCCGGAATAGGTAAAAAGACCGCACAGCGTTTAGCCTTTCATGTTATAACCTCGGATGAGGCGTATGCCAAGCGCTTTGCGGCGGCACTGCTTGATGCCAAAGCAAAGATTCATCTTTGCAAGAACTGCTATTCTTTGACAGATAATGAGATATGTTCTGTTTGTGCCGACTCTTCTCGGGACAAATCAATAATCTGTGTTGTGGGCGACCCAAAGGATGTGCTTGCCTTTGAGCGCACCCGTGAATATAAGGGTGTTTATCATGTACTGCACGGAGTGATTTCTCCGCTGGATGGCGTAGGTCCTGAAAAGCTTAAAATTAAGGAGCTAATAGCCAGACTTTCCGACAGCGGTGTTAAGGAGATAATTATGGCGACCGACCCCACCGTAGAGGGAGAGGCGACGGCAAGCTACATATCCCGATTTATTAAGCCGATGGGCATAAAAATAACCCGTCTTGCATACGGCGTGCCGGTAGGAGGAAACCTTGAATATGCAGACGAGGTTACACTTAAAGCGGCACTTGACGGAAGAAATGAAATATAAGGCAAAGCGTGAGTTTGACGCAAAGCCTGTTAAATAAAGGTGGTGAGCGAAACCGCAACGGGTTCGACTCTTGTCACCTAAGAAACGGCGGAAATAAAAGTGACACAAAAAGAAATTGACAGAATAAACGAACTTTATCATAAGTCAAAAGCTGAGGGACTGACCGAGGAGGAAAAGGCGGAGCAGAAAGCACTTAGGGTTAAGTACATCAACAGCTTTAAGCAGAGCCTAATAGGTCATCTTGACGGCATTACGGTGGTTGAACAAGATGGAAGTCGCCATAAGCTAAACAAGAAAACACCAAAGCAATAAAGATGAAATAAAGAGGTCTTAGGCAAATGCCTAAGACCTCTTTTGTGTTATTAAGAAAAAAGCTTATTTATTACAGAAAAAATCAGTGCTTACAGCGGCTCCCGGCTCTCTACCTACCGAGGTGTTGTCACAAGCGCGGCTTCTTAAAGCGCAAATTGGGTTTTCACACTTTTCAAAGCGGTAGTCCTTGCCGTAACGCTTAATGTGACGCTCTATTACGCAGTGGGAGGGCACAATGTCGGGCGAAGGAGCAATTCTGCGCTGATATGAGAAGAAATCGGCGTTTTCAGGTAAATCTTCAAGCTTTTTGTAGTCCTCTCTGCAACCTGTAAATTGAACGGTCGAGCCTAAAATTTCACGCACATAAGAGATGTTCTCGTGAAGCGAAAGCGGAGGAGGAAAGCTTCCATCGGGGATAACCTGCTGCCATTCCTTTCCTTCATATTTCTTTAAGAGCTCTGCCGCCTTATGCAGATGACCTATTTCCATTTCAAGATGCTCTTCCCAAATGCGCTTTATATATTTGTCGGTTTCGGTCATATAGCAGGACCAATAGAGATAGCACTCGCAGTATTCGTGCCAAAGGAGCATTTCAAGCCAGGTAGCATTAGCATCAACAAGACAGCCGTACTGGGTTACGTGCTCCTCCTCAACCAGCGCAATTTCCTGATAAAGTTTACGCAACGCATCGTTGGTGGCAAGGGTTGCAATATTCATATAATAGTTCATGGTTTGCTGCTCTGCTGCTGTAATAATCATAGTGTTAAGCACGGTCTGCTTGTCGGCAGTCTTAGAATTTATATGGCGCTTCACATTGTCCATCGGGAAGCGGTGATGGGCAATAGTAGGTCTTCCGGGCATAATTTCGGTGTATCTTCCGACAAGTCTTTCTGCCTGCACGCCCTGTTCCATTTCAAGCTGATTTGCATATCGGTAAAGGTGGTCAAAATCTTCAAGCAAAGCAAAGTCCAGAGCTTTTTTGACATAGCAGTCACATTCTCTCTTGGCAAGCTCTGCCGTAAGGTCAACTGCAAGCTGTTCATAGCCTATCGTATGTTCAAGCGGATTTTCGTCACAGGGCTTTAAGAGAGACACTCTAAGCTGTTGTTGTTTTTCTACCATTCTGGTCAGCGAAAGCTCACGGCGCAGGTCATTGTTCGAGGTGTGGCGTGAAAATTGATGGGAAAACCAGTTTGCCTCAAATTCGGTGCCGTTCATAAGAATTATACGGGTTCTGGTATAGGGGTCAACCTCATGCTTGCAGTAGGGCTTGGGATAAATTTCAGAGAAGTTGCCTATGGTGCCTATAATGGACGTAGGATGGTGTAAAAACGGATTCATAAGTATAAATTCCCCCTTGGTTTGTTCATAGGAAATATCAAAACTAAAACAGCCTTGAACCTTTCCTTCTTTTAAAATTATATGAGAAAAAATTTGTTTTTATCCGCATAATAAAATACTCTTTTAATTTTTGGATTAATTTGTTATAATGCTTTTAAAAGGGAGGGTATAGTAATGAAAAAGAAAAAAGGACTTAAAATTACTGCTTTGGTGCTTGCTGTAATAGCTCTTGCGTGGACTGTTTTAGCGCTAATTCCAAAGCCTCAAAACTTTACAAAAGAAAATCCTATGATGAAGGATGGAAAGCTACCCATTTTAATAGCACACGGAGGCGGAAACAGGGAGTTCCCCGATAACACGCTTGAAGCCTTTTACAATGCTTACAGTGTAGATAAAAATGTTATGATGGAAACCGATGTCAGCATAACAAAGGACGGCGTAGTAATTCTTTCGCACGACACAACGCTTGACAGAAAAACAAATGTAACAGGCAAGATTGAGGACTGGAATTACTCCGATTTAATAGGTCAAAAGGTTGATTTTGGATATACAAATCCGACCGATGAAAACGACTGCCTTTCGGGTGAGCGCAAGCATTTTGCCACCGATGACGGACAGGAAAAATATCCTACCGATGTTGACTATCCCGACGGGGTTAAGGCAAGGGATGAAAAGGTGTTTTTAGCAACCTCCTTAGAGGAGCTTATAACGGCATTCCCCGAAAACAGAATAAATGTTGAAATAAAACAGTCGGGAGAAACCGGCATTAAATGCCTTAACGAAGCCATAAGACTGCTTGAAAAGCACAATGCCTTTGACCGAGTAGTGCTTGCTTCCTTCCACAATGAAATTTATAATGAGTTAAAGAGAAAGCAAAAGCAAAACGAGGTACCCGATGAATTTATGTATTCGCCCGGTATGGGAGGTGCGGCAAAATTTGTCGTTCTAAGACTTCTCGGACTTGATGTTTTCTTCCAAGACGGAATGTGCGTATTCCAGCTACCTACCGAGCAATATGGTATAAAGCTTGCCACCAAGGGCTTTGTAAAGACTGCACATAAACATAATCTCGCGGTTCATTATTGGACAATTAACGAAAAGGAAGTAATGAAAGAGTTAATAGATATAGGTGCCGACGGAATTATGACCGATTATCCGCACAGACTAAAAGAGGTTTACGATTCTTACAAGTAAAAACCATTCGCCGTAACGCATATTTAAAGCGTTACGGCGGTATTTTTTTGCATAAATTTTGCCAAAGGACAAACCATATAAAAAGAAAGGAGTTTTTTAAATGGTTAAATTACCTATTCTTAACGATATGGGCTATTATGAGATGCGGCTTGAAAGCATTGGCGGTTTTGGAGCAAACCTTTGCGGAAAGTTGCTTGGCGAAATCGGTGCTATGAGCCTAGGTCTTAATGCCGCCGCATTTTCAAGCTATGGCTCGGAAAAAAGAGGCTCTCCCGTAAAGTCGTTTATACGGTTTTGCGAGGCGGATAGGGAGCTTCGCATAAACAGTCCGGTTGAAGAGCCTCATTTACTCGCCTTGTTTCACGACAGAATGGTGCATAACAGCTCGGCTGTAAAGGGCATAAACGAGAACACAACCGTGATTATAAATACGGCGGATAAGGATATTTCCCTCTATTGTAAAAGACTTTTTACAATAGACTGTGAGAAAATTGCCATGGAAACAAAAAGCCGTATAAATATGATAATGCTCGGAGCAATAATAAAGGCTTCGGGATTCATACCTCTTGCCACGGCTGAGGATATGGTGCTTAAAACCCTCGGCAAAAAATATCCCGATGTGTTAAAGCAAAACCTTGACGGTCTAAGGGAGGGCTTTTCAAAAATTGTCGAGAAAATTCCGTCTGAAAACGGTCAAAAGCTTGAAGACACAGGTAAGGTAAAACGAGTGTTTTGGGGATATAAAACCGCTCCCGCAGGAGGAGTAAATTACCTTATAGGCAGTACGGCGGCAAACGATTTATCAGCCAGCCGCGAGGGGTATTTTCCGCTGTTTCATCCTGAAAAATGTATCCACTGCGGCCTTTGTGACACAACCTGTCCCGATATGGTGTTCAGGTTTGAGGAGGGCGAATATAAGGGCAGAAAGGTTATGAAAAATCAGGGGCTTGACTATCATTATTGCAAGGGCTGTCTTCGCTGTGTAAAGGTGTGTCCGACAGCAGCGCTTACAGCCGAGATAGAGCGCGATTTTAAGAAAAAGCCTCATTTTATCAGAACAAAGGGGCTAATTGCCGAAGAAATAGATTATAAGGCGGAGGGTTCCAGCGGTTATGTTACCTCAGAGGCGTATCTTGATGAACAAAGAGTGGACGGAGGACTTTTATAGTGGCAACGGTAAAACAAACCTATATTTTTGAAAGCGGAAACGAGCTTGCTGCACACGCAGCAAAGCAAATAAACTATCATATCATGGGATATTATCCCATAACCCCCTCAACTCAGGTTGCCGAAATGCTCGACAGCTTAAAGGCACAGGGCAAGCACCAAATTGACCTAATACCTGCCGAGGGAGAACACAGCGCGGCGGGCATCTGTTACGGAGCCTCGGTTGGAGGAGGCAGAGTGTTTAACGCAACAAGTGCTAACGGACTTTTATATGCACTTGAACAGCTTCCCGTACAGTCGGGAACAAGGTTCCCCGTGGTTATGAATGTTGCCTGCCGCACCGTGTCGGGACCTCTTGACATTAAGGGCGACCACAGCGATATAATGTATGCTCTTAACACGGGCTGGCTTATTCTTTTCGCTTCCTCTCCGCAGGAGGTTTATGATTTTAATATATGTGCTATAAAAATAGCCGAAGCGGTGCATCTGCCGATTATAATTGCTTATGACGGATTTTTTACCTCTCATCAAAAGAGGCGCTGCGAGGTTTTTAAAAATGATGAGGATGTAAGAAACTTTATAGGAGAATATACCGCCCCTTTTTCAGCCCTTGAACCTGACAAGCCAATCACGATTGGCTCATATATGAACGAACCCGACCTTATGATAAATAAGTATCAGCTTCATATTGCAATGGAAAAGTCGCGTAAGGTAGCAAGGGAGGTTTTCGAAGAATTTGGCGAGCTAACAGACAGATATTACTCTGCCGCAGAGGGCTATATGCACGAGGATGCAGACATTCTGCTTGTGATTTTAGGCTCGGCATATCATACAGCAAAGCAGGCGGTAGATGAGTATCGAAATCAGGGCAAAAAGTGCGGAGCAGTAACACTTCATTCTTTAAGACCTTTTCCGTCAAAGGAGATAGTCGAGCTTTGTAAAAATGCCAAGACGGTAGTTATAGCAGACCGTCAGGACAGCTACGGAGCAGGCGGAGGAAATTTAAGCTTGGAGGTCAAGGCTGCACTTCTAACGGCGGGAGTTATGCCCAAAACCATTACGAGAATATATGGGCTCGGCGGTCAGGACTTTTTCTTAGAGGACGCAAAAACCCTGCTTGGCTGTGGTATAGAGGATACAACCGACCACTTTGACTATTACCCAAAGGTAGCGGGAGAGAAAAACGAGATAAGACCCTTCTTTGAGCCTATAAGCGAGCAAGAGGCAAGTCCGGGAGTTATTTCGGTAGAGGAAGATGAAGGGAAATTCAAGGTGAAGGGAGCCACAATCAACCAAACTCTGAAAATCCCCAAAAGACTGGCTCCGGGTCACGGAGCTTGCCCAGGTTGCGGAATTCCTGTCAATGTAAATCTTCTGCTTCGCGGAATAGAGGGGAATGTTGTACTGTTATTTCAAACAGGCTGCGGAATGGTGGTTACAACACCCTATCCTCAAACGGCGTTTAAGGTGACCTATGTTCACAACCTCTTTCAAAACGGAGCAGCAACCCTTTCGGGACTAGTGCGAATGTACCGCTCAAAACAGCAAAGAGGAGAGCTGCCTGAGGGCGAAATAACCTTTATTATGATAAGCGGTGACGGAGGAATGGATATCGGTATGGGCTCGGCTCTCGGCACGGCAATCAGAGGGGAGAATCTTATTATTATGGAGTATGATAACGGCGGATATATGAATACCGGATATCAGCTTTCATACTCAACTCCAAAAGGAGCAAAGAGTGCGACCTCACATCTGGGAGAAAATCAGTACGGAAAGAGCTTTTTCCATAAGGATACTCCTCAGATTATGGCGGCGGCAAATATTCCTTATGTTGCAACGGTGGCAGAGTCAAATCCGCAGGACTTTATAAGAAAGGCGGCAAAGGCTCAAATGTATGCCAGAAATTACGGAACGGTATATTTAAAGGCGCTTTCTGCCTGTCCGCTTAACTGGGCAGACAAGCCACAGAACGAGCGAAGCGTAATCGCGGCGGCAGTTGACAGCTGTTACTTCCCACTTTATGAGATTGAAAGAGGCAAGACAGCCCTAAACTATAATCCCGAGGACAGCAACAAGAAAATACCGATTATAGATTTTCTGTCTTTAATGGGCAGAACAAAGCATTTAAAAAATGAAAAATATGCAGATGTTGTAAGGGAAATTCAAAAAGAAACCGACAGGCGTTTTAAAAGACTTAAAGCTATGGCTGAAAATCCTCTGCTTTAAGAAAATTAAAGGGAAAAGCTAAATGAAATCAATTTGGTATGAAAATGAAGATAGCATTCCGCAGTTTTCTTCTTTAAAGGGAGAAACAAAAACCGATGTATTAATTATAGGAGGGGGAATGGCGGGACTTCTTACCGCCTTTTTCCTCCACAAAGCAGGAGTTAAGTATCTGCTCTTAGAAAAAGACAGAATTTTCAGAGGAGTGAGCGGAAACACCACGGCTAAAATAACCTTTCAGCACGGGCTTATATATCAAAAGCTTTTAAAAGATGAGGGGCAGGAGAAGGCTCAGCTTTATCTTGAAGCAAATAGGTCAGCGGCAGAAACCTTTGCAGATTTGTGCCGCAGTATAGATTGTGATTATAAGACTGCCGACAACTTTGTTTACACGACTAGCGACAAAAGAAAACTTGAAAGGGAGATAAATGCACTTAATAAAATAGGCTATAATGCCGACCTTTGTGAAAATCTGCCCTTGCCGATAAAAACGGCGGGAGCGGTTCGGTTTAAAGAACAGGCGGAATTTAATCCTATGAAATTCGCCTCGGCAGTAGCCAAGGGACTTAACATTTGTGAGAATACGAGGGTAATTGCTTACGAGCCTAACAAGGTTATAACAGAAAAGGGCAAAATAACTGCTAAAAGGATTATAGTGTGCACACATTTTCCCTTTATAAATAATCACGGAGCATTCTTTTTAAAGCTCTATCAGCACCGCTCTTACGTTTTAGCCTTAAAGGACGCGGCAGAGTATGACGGAATGTATGTGGATGAGGATAAAAACGGTTATTCGTTTAGAAATTATAATGGACTTCTTCTGCTAGGAGGCGGAGGTCATAAAACGGGCAAAAGGGGTGGCAGTTATCGAGAGCTCGAAGAGTTTGCAAAAAAGCACTACAAAAACAGCCGCCAGGTAGCCTCTTGGGCGGCGCAGGACTGCATGAGCCTTGATAATATCTGCTATATTGGAAGATACTCAAAAAAGACACCCGAGCTTTACACCGCCTCTGGCTTTAACAAGTGGGGAATGACCTCCTCAATGGTTGCGGCAAGGATTTTAAGTGATGAAATGCAGGGAATAAGGAACGAATTTTCCGCTGTTTTCAGTCCTGATAGGAGTATTTTAAAGCCGCAGCTTTTTGTAAACGGTGTATCGTCTATGGAAGGGATGCTCAGCCTTTCTACAAAAAGGTGTCCACATCTTGGATGTGCGCTTAAATGGAATAAGGCGGAGCACAGCTGGGACTGTCCCTGCCACGGCTCACGTTTTTCCAAGGAGGGCAAGCTGCTCGACAACCCTGCAAATTGCGATATAAAAAACCTCGACAATTAGTCGAGGTTTTTTATTTAAAGATATTATAATCGACAGCACTTGTTTGACAGAAAAATACCAAGGCTATCTATTATAATGTCTTAGAAAGGGTTGATTAAAATGAAGGAACTTGCAAAAATAAGGACAAGCCTCGAACATTTAAGCAAAACGGAAATTATAAAGGAGGCTTTGCTACAACTGGTTTATGTAGCCTGTGGCTTTTGCGCTTCAAAAGGGGTGATAATGGGCAGGTTTATGCCTTTTGGACTTTCACTTGCGGCGGCAGTACCAACACCCTATCTTGCCATGACAACTCTGGGTTGCTTCCTCGGCTATTTTATACCCGCAATAGGAGCGGGAGCCTTTCGGTATATTGCCTCGCTCTTTGCAATCACGGCAATTAAGGCGCTGCTTGCAAGCGTTACAAATTATGCCGAAAGACCCTTTGTTTGTGCTACGGTGGCATCGGTTTCAAGCCTTGCAACAGGGCTTGTGAACAGTGTTGGGAGCTCGGACGGAGCACTTCTTTCGGTCAGCGAAGCGGTCTTTGTGTTCGGCGGAGCATATTTTATTACACGGAGCTTTAAAATTGCATCGTTCAGCAGAAAAGGTCTTAAAGGCGAGGAGCTGACCTGTATTTTAGCTTCCTTTAATATGCTGCTTTTAGGAGTTATAAATCTGTCGGCAGGCGGAATTTCGGTAGGCAGAATTATAGGAATAACGTTTATACTACTAAGCTCACGCTACGGAGGAAGCTATGCCGCAATAGTTTCGGGAGCCGCTTTTGCCGTGGGAGCGGTCTTTGCAGGAGCAAAGCCTGCTCTTTTAATAGTAATTTTATTTGCAAGCTTGCTTTCGGGAGCATTTTCTTCACACGGAAAATATTTTCAGGTAGGCGCTTTTATTATAGCCTCTGCCGTAAGCGGATTTTTAAGCGGAGATATAACCCTTGCCACAGCCTTCTTAATCGAGAGCTTTTTCGGATCGGCTATATATCTTTGCTTCCCAAAAGCAGTGTCTATGCGTCTTGGAAGACTCTTTTCGCCACCCACCAAAACAATATCCGAAAACGGAATGAAAAAATCTGTTACAATGCGGCTTAAATATGCCGCAGGAGCATTATCCGATGTCAGCTGTACGGTGGAGAATGTCGCAAACGAGCTAAGCCGAATCAACTCGCCCGAGTTTGAGCAGGTGCTTGACGGGGTTGAAAAGGAGGCTTGCACAGGCTGTGCGCTTTGTGTAAACTGCTGGGAAAAACGAAAGAGTGATACCGTTTCGGCAATGCTGGATATAGTTAAATCTATAAAAGAGGAAAAGGACGAGTATATTGTATCCGATGAGTTTAAGGGCAGATGTTTAAGATTTGACAGGGTTTCTGCGGCGGTGCTTAAATATTATACCGATTATGCTTCGGCTCTTGCGGCAGAAAGAAGACTTGCCGACATAAGAAGTGTGGTATCCGACCAGTTTGCAGGGGTTTCTGAGATGCTGAATGACTTGGCAACCGAGCTTAACCGCGATGAGAGCTTTGATGAGGCACTTGCCTCAAAGATAGCGGTAGCGTTAAAAAACATCGACATCAGAGCCGATGAGTGCGGAGTAAGAATAGATAAATACGGCAGAATGACCGTGGAGCTTATTGTCAAGGAGACCTCGACTCAAAGATACAACCGAATGAAAATTCTCCGTCAGGTTGAGGTCTGCTGTGACAGAGATTTCGAGCCACCCGTAATAAACAAGGTCTCAGGCACAACATATATTACTCTTACCGAAAAGGCTGTTTTCGGGCTTGACCTCGGCGCACATCAGATTTCCTGCTCACCGTCGGGAATCTGCGGCGACGCGTATAATCTTTTCACCGACGGCAAGGGCAGAGTCTTTATGATACTTTCCGACGGAATGGGAAGCGGAGGCAGAGCTGCGGTGGACGGAGCTATGGCTTCGGGACTTATGTCAAGACTTCTAAAAGCAGGCTTTGGCTATGACTGCTCTTTAAGGCTTGTTAATTCGGCAATGCTGTTTAAATCAACCGATGAGTCGCTTGCCACACTGGACGTTTCCTGTATTGACCTATTCAGCGGAAGAACCGACCTTTTAAAAGCGGGAGCCGCACCTACCGTAATTCGCAGAAACGGGAAGAGCGGAAAGGCGCAAAGCACCTCCTTGCCTGCGGGAATTCTTCGTGAAGTGGGCTTTGACAAGGCGTCGGTTAAGCTGCGCGCAGGAGATATAATTGTTATGATGTCAGACGGCGCCTCGGGAGAGGGAACCGAGTGGATTTCGGCAGAGCTTGAAGCGTTTAGAGGCGGAAAGGCGCAGGACTTAGCTGAGTTTATTGCTAAATCGGCACGAAGAAGACGGAGCGACAACCATGAAGACGACATAACCGTCCTTGTGGGTGTTATTGAAAAAGCGGTATAAAGAAGAAAAAAGGACTGCCTTTTAAAGACAGTCCTTAAATATAGTATGTTTTATCTTACTGTTACCTTGTTTGAGGTTTTGGTTATGCAGATGTATGAGTTGCCAGGGTTTACGGTTAGGGTAGAGCCGTCCGCCTTTTTAAAGGTAAAGGAATTAGCAGAAGAACCCTTTTCCCACTTGATAGCCTCACAGCCGCCGTTGCTTATGTAAAAGCCTTCGCCGCCTGTAAGGTCAACCGTGCGGTGATAGTTGTCAGCATAATAGGACATTGTTGTTTTTAGAACAAAGACATTAGTAAACTCCTCTGTCTTTCCTGTCGAGTAGTCCTTAAAGGGAGTTTCGTTTTTGCCGCGAGCATATTTCTTTGTTTCCTCGTTGTAGATAAAATCTGTCACATAGGAGGTTGAGAAGGGGACGCTTACAAAGCTACATTCATAATCAGCAGGGGTAACCGCCCCGTCTTCGTCTTCA
The DNA here is from genome assembly GCA_017533175.1 of Clostridia bacterium. GTDB lineage: Bacteria > Bacillota > Clostridia > Oscillospirales > Acutalibacteraceae > SFWF01. The sequence goes on along the minus strand of JAFXIJ010000005.1, from coordinate 18,654 downwards.
AAATGAGCAAAGCTTTTAGGTGTAATATTTTTATTGTGTCCGCTCTTTTGCAGGTATGCTAAAAGATTATTTCCTGTGGTGTAAAGTGTATGCTCGGTCGAAAGTCCGTTAGACTGTCTGTTTGCATAGGGGCTGCCTATATTGCCGTGAACAATTCCGAGAGAGTTCATATGAGGTGTACAATAGTCATCATCTGAGCCGTGATGAACATAAAAGGCGTCAAGACCATTGGCAATATCAGCAAAAACAGTTCTTGCAGAACGAATGGTGCCGATAGAGCCTGCTACTTTGGAGGGGTCTTGGAAAACTGCCATGAGGCGAGTAATACCGCCCTCAACCTCGGTTTCAAAAACAAGGTCAGCGTCGCCAATACCCGTCTGAACCCTTTGAGCAAGAGAAAGGTTGTTTATCATTACGGCAACAGGACGCTTGTTCTGTTGGCTTTCATCAAGATTCTTTTCGCCAGTCAAGGGATTTATAACAATAGAAGGATCCTTCGAGCCACTTTGAGTTATGCTTGAAGACAAAGGATTATTAAGTTCATCAACGGTTGGAGATTTTTCTCCACATCCCACAAAGGAAAAAACAAGACAAAAGGAAAGAATAAGACAAACTATTTTGGGTAAAGACATACAAAAAACCTCCAAGAAATACTATATATTGATTATACAATAAAAACGGATTTTTTTCAACAAAAATTATCAAATTTCCAGAAATTTTATTTTTTAAAAAAGTACTTGAAATTTATTTTAATCTGTGGTATTATACTATGGCACTTTAAGTGTATGCGCTGATAGCTCAGCTGGATAGAGCGTCTGGCTACGGACCAGAAGGTCGGGAGTTCGAATCTTCTTCAGCGCGCCAAAAAGAAACGACAATTTTCGATAAGAAAGTTGTCGTTTCTTTTTGTTCTTTTAACTTTTCTCTTTTCGTTCTTCTCTCTTCTCTTAAATTGTCGTTTCCAGATAATAGATAAGAGAGAAAAGATAACAGAAAGGTGCTTTGCTTCGCAAAGCGTTGATTTGAAAAGAATATTATGATATAATTAATTTAGATGTGATATTGATGAATAGTCCTTTACTCGAAAAATCACTTGAATTTGCAAACATCGTTTTATTGTGATAAACACAAAAAACGCTCTCGAACAGAGAGCGTTTTACATTTTAAAGCTTTTTTATATCGGCGTCGGTAATCATGTGGAAACCCGCTTTTTCAAGAGCCGCCTCAGCTAAGTTATTATCGGCTACACGAAGCACTACATAGGCGTGCTTTTCGGTGCGTGCCATAAAAGCATAAAGGTATTCAAGATTAATTCCTGCACTATCTAAAACCGAAAGAGCTGCTGACAGTTTTCCGGGTTCATCACCGATTTTAACACCTACAACCTCGGTGGTTTGAATGAGATAACCCTTGTCACTTAGAGCCTTTTTAGCCGTTTCTTCATCGTTTACAATAAGACGCAAAATACCAAAGGTTTCGGTCTCGGCGATTGAAAGAGCTCGTAAATTAACCTTGTTATCGGCAAGCGTATCGGTAATCGAGGCAACCGTACCCTGCTTGTTTTCAACAAATATAGTCAACTGTTTTATTGCCATTTTACCCGTCTCCTTTAAAAGTTAGATTAAATTGCGTTTATCAACCACACGGACAGCCTTGCCTTCGCTACGGGCAATGCTTTTTGGGGCAACAAGGTGAACCCTCGGGTTTATACCGAGCATTGTTTTCATAGCGCCTGCAAGAGCCTTCTCCATAGCAAGAATTTCACTCACCTTGTCGGTAAATTTATCAGGTGTCATCTCAACATTTACGTCAAATGTGTCGGTATTGTTTTGTCGGTCAACAACAATTTGATAATTAGGCTCATAGCCCTCTTTTAAAAGCACCGTTTCAATTTGGCTGGGGAAAACATTTACGCCGCGGATAATAAGCATATCATCGCTTCTTCCCATTGGCTTTGCCATTTTTATAAGGGTTCTACCGCAAGAGCACTTCTTGCGAGAAAGAACGCAAATATCTCGCGTGCGGTAGCGAAGCAGGGGGAAAGCCTCTTTGTCAAGCGCGGTGAATACAAGCTCACCTTTGCTTCCCTCGGGGAGCACCTCCTCGGTATCGGGGTCGATAATTTCTGCTAGGAAATGGTCCTCGTTAATATGCATACCTGTCTGCTCCGAGCACTCGAATGAAACACCGGGCCCCGAGGTTTCGGTAAGGCCGTAAATGTCGTACGCCTTAATGCCTAGGGTTTCCTCAATTTGTTTTCTCATTTCCTCGGTCCAAGCCTCTGCACCGAAAATTCCCGCTTTAAGAGGAATATCTTCGGGGCGGTAACCCTGCTCTTTTAAAGCCTCTCCTATGTATGCCGCATATGAGGGAGTGCAACACAAAATGGTTGCATTTAAATCCATCATAAACTGAATTTGTCTTTCGGTATTGCCGCTTGACATAGGCAGGGTAAGGCAGCCAACCTTATGAGAACCGCCGTTAAGACCGGGGCCTCCCGTAAAGAGTCCGTATCCGTAGGCTACCTGACATACATCCTTTTTGCTGCCGCCTGCGGCAACAATAGCACGGGCACAGCAGTCTTCCCAGAGGTCAACGTCCTTTTGTGTGTAAAAGGCAACGACACGGCGACCTGTGGTGCCCGAGGTTGATTGAATGCGGACACACTCATCGAGGGGCTTTGCCAACAGACCATAAGGATATGCATCACGAAGGTCAGCCTTGGTTAGTAAGGGAAGCTTATGAAGGTCATCAATACCCTTAATGTCCTCGGGTTTTACGCCCTTTTCATCCATAAGATTACGATAGTAGGGGACATTCTCATAAACGTGCTTTACCTGTTTTTTAAGCTTTTCTGATTGAAGCCTTTTAATTTCCTCTACCGGCATAGTTTCAATTTCTTTTTGGTAGTAACGGTTTTCCATTTTCTCGCCTTCTTTTTAAGAGTTAAAGTAATTACGAATTGTATCCAAGGTCAAAAGCTTTTATGTTCATCTCGACAAATTTCGGCTTAACGGTGTTTTCTATTGCCGAAATCCATTTTTCATAAGGAATACCGAAGTATTTTGCGGCACGTCCCATAAGAACAATGTTTACAGCCTTTGAAGAACCAGCCTGTTCAGCCAGAGCCAAAGCATCGAGTGCCTCTACCGAGAGCCCTTTGTCAGTAAGCTCCGAGAGAACGCCCTCGGGATACTCTGCTGCACCGATTATTACAGGCATAGGGTCGATGGACTGGGTGTTTGCAATGATTGTTCCGTCTTTTTTAAGGAAGCTTGAATAGCGAGCTGCTTCAAGCTTTTCAAAGGCAATAATAACATCTGCCTCTCCTTCGGTGACAATAGGAGAATAAACCTTTTCGCCAAAACGAACATAGGTAACAACCGAGCCGCCTCTCTGGCTCATTCCGTGAACCTCACTGACCTTTACATCATAGCCACAGTCAACCAGCAGTCTTCCAAGCAGCTTGGAGGCAAGCAGACTTCCTTGTCCGCCCACGCCTACTATCATAACACTTGTTGTTTTCATATAGGTCTTCTCCTTTCTTAAATTATGGCATCAAAAGCGCACAGCTGCTTGCATACAGAACAGCCTACGCAAAGGGTTGAATCTATTTTTGCCTTACCGCCCTTAAAGCTTATTGCAGGACATCCGAGTCCCATACAACGCTTGCAGGACTTACACTTATCTTTTTCCACCTTTAAGGGAGCAGAGTGCTTAACACTCTTTAAAAGCACACAGGGACGGCGGGAGATTATAACCGAGGGTTCGGCTACTTTAAGCTCCTCCATAACAGCCTCCTCGCAGGCTTTAAGGTCGTACGGGTCCACCACTCTGACATGGTTTATACCGAGTGCTTTGCAAAGAGCCTCTAAATCCACCTTAGCGGCAGGGTCACCCTTAATGTTAAAGCCTGTTGTGGGGTTTTGCTGATGTCCTGTCATACCCGTAATAGAGTTGTCAAGAATAATTACGGTTGAATTTGTAGCATTATAGGCTATATTTACAAGTCCTGTCATACCTGAGTGCATAAAGGTTGAGTCGCCTATAACCGCAACACTTTTGCCCTCGGCACTCTCGCCTTGTGCTAAATTAAAGCCGTGAAGTCCCGATACAGAGGCGCCCATACACAAGGTGGAATCCAGCGCGTTAAGAGGAGGAACCGCACCCAAGGTGTAGCATCCGATATCACCTAGCACGGTGATTTTCTTCTTGGCAAGGGTGTAGAAAATTCCTCTGTGAGGACAGCCTGCGCACATCATTGGAGGACGGGCAGGAATAGGCGAATCGGCAGAAACAGAGTCTGGTGCAGACATTCCGAAAGCCTTTCTTATGGTCTGCTGGGAAAATTCTCCTAAAATGGAGAAAAGCTCCTTACCTACAACATCTATACCGAGTGATTTTACATGGGTTTCAATAATCGGGTCAAGCTCCTCGATCACATAAAGCTTCTTAACCTTTTTTGCAAAATCCTTTATAAGCTTTACGGGAAGAGGATGCGGCATACCTATTTTAAGTATGCTGACAGTATCCCCGAGAGCCTCTTTTACATAAAGATAAGAGCAGCCTGAGGTAATTATGCCTATTTCATCTGAATTTAGCTCTACTGTATTGTAGTCACAGTTTTCTGCAAGCTCTGTAAGGTCGGCAATGCGCTTTTCTACAACGGGGTGGCGCTTGATTGCGTTGCCCGGCATCATTATGTATTTAGAGGGCTCTTTAACATAGTCCTTTAAAACAGCGGGCTGCTTTTCACCCGTTTCAACTATTGATTGGCTGTGTGCGATTCGTGTGCACATACGCAAAAGGACAGGTGTATCATATTTCTCCGAAAGCTCAAAGGCGGACTTAGCGAAGCTGTACGCCTCGGCAGAGTCGGAGGGTTCAAGCATAGGAATTTTTGATGCTATTGCATAGTGGCGGGAATCCTGCTCGTTCTGAGAGGAGTGCATACCCGGGTCATCGGCTACGCAAATAACCATACCTCCGTTCACGCCTGTATAAGAAAGGGTAAAAAGAGGGTCGGCAGCAACATTAAGGCCTACATGCTTCATAGCGCACGCTGAACGAGCACCTGCAAGAGATGCGCCGAAAGCAACCTCTGCCGCAACCTTTTCGTTAGGTGCCCACTCGCTGTGAATATCATCATATACTGCTAAAAATTCGGTTATTTCGGTCGAGGGAGTGCCCGGGTAGCTTGAAACCACAGAAAGTCCGCCGTCGTGCAGACCTGCGGCAACCGCCTCGTTACCTATCATAAGCTTTTTCATATATTTTTCCTTTCGGTCAGAAAACCTGACATAATAAAATGTGTTTTACGACTTGTTCTGCGAATCGACAAGACAGTCTCCGCCGTACATTTTGCGAAGCTTCGGCTTTTCGATTTTTCCTGTTGGGTTTCGCGGAACAAAATCAAAGATAATTCTTCTTGGCCTCTTGTATCTCGGAAGTTCCAAGCAAAAGTCGTTGATTTCCTGCTCGGTGCAGGTTACACCCGGCTTTAACTCGATAATCGCCGCCGCAATCTCACCAAGTCTTGAATCGGGAAGACCGATTACCGCAACGTCCTTTATCTTGCTGTTGGAGGATAAAAAGTTTTCTATCTGAACGGGGTAGAGATTTTCTCCGCCCGTAATAATAACATCTTTTTTACGGTCAACAAGATATATAAAGCCATCCTCGTCCTGCATTGCCATATCGCCCGTATACAGCCAGCCGTCCTTTATGGATTCTGCGGTAGCCACAGGGTCGCGGTAGTAGCAGGTCATAACGCCGGGACCTTTAAGACAAAGCTCACCGACCGAGCCCTTTTCAACCTCGTTACCATCGGGAGTCACAATCTTTACCTGCCAGCCGTAGCCCGGCACACCGATTGCACCAACCTTATGTATGTTTTCAACACCTAAATGCACCGCTCCCGGTCCTATTGACTCGGAAAGACCGTAGTTTGTATCATACTGCTGCTCAGGAAAATATTCAAGCCAACGCTTTATAAGACTTTGCGGAACAGGCTGTGCGCCGATGTGCATAAGACGCCACTTTTTCAAATTAAAATCTTCAAGGCGAAGCTCTCCGCTGTCAAGGGCGTTTAAAATATCCTGCGCCCAAGGAACCAAGAGCCATACAATAGTACATTGCTCATCGCTAGCCGCAGAAAGAATATGTTTACTTGCAGTTCCTTTAAGTATTACCGCCTTAGAGCCTGTTAACAGGCTTCCAAACCAGTGCATTTTTGCACCCGTGTGATAAAGGGGAGGAATACAAAGGAAGCAGTCGTCCTTTTGTTGTCCGTGATGAGCCTGCTCAACATAGCAGGCGTGTATAAGACTTTCGTGATTATGTAAAATCGCCTTGGGGAAGCCCGTTGTTCCCGAAGAAAAATAAATAGCCGCATCATCCGATTCTTCAAGTTCGCATTCGGGGAAGCTCGCCGAGCTTTCGGAGATTAAATCATTATAGTCCTCTGCAAAAGCGGGACAGCTTGCGCCTAAATGAATAAGTGCGCAGCTTTTTGACACCTTGTCGGCAATAGCCTCAACACGGCCTATAAACTCGGGTCCGAAGATAAGGACATCTGCCTCGGCAAGCTTTAAGCAGTATTCTATTTCATCAGAGGAGTATCTGAAATTAAGCGGAACCGCCAGCGCGCCGGCTTTAAGAATACCGAAATATAACGGCAGCCAGTCAATGCAGTTCATAAGCAGAATGGCAACCTTTTTCCCTTTGCCGATTCCGTTTGATAAAAGCATGTTTGCCAGACGGTTGGATTTTTCATTAAATACCGCCCAGGAGATTTCCCTGCGGTATGAACGCACCTTAGGGGTAGGCTCAACAAGCTCATATTCGTGCCAGGTAAGCCGCCTTGTTTCAGGCTGGTCGGGATTTATTTCCACAAGGGCGGTATCGCTGCCAAACTCCCTGGCGTTTTTTTCAAGCAGATGTACAATAGTCATGATGTTTTCCTTTGAAAGATATTATATGTATAATTTATACCTTATTATACTTTACTCCTTTAAAGCAAAAATGTCAATCCTTCTTTGAAATTTTAAAAATATGTAAAAAATGGTTGACTTTTCGGTTTTAAAGTGATAAAGTTATGAATAAACAGTTTAGCAGTTTAAAGCGTAAAAAAGAAAGGGCGTGTTGTTATGCTTAAATTCTCTCCCGTTTTAGCGGCGGTAGAAACATCTGCTTCGGCGTATATTGCAATTCCTTTGCTTGTTTGCTTCTTTGCACTTATTATAGGTATAGGTGTCTATTGTCGCAAGCAGGCAACAAGTGTTGACGGCTTTGTCTTGGGAGGCCGTGCGGTAGGCCCGTGGCTTACTGCCTTCTCTTTCGGAACATCATATTTTTCGGCGGTTATTTTTGTCGGTTATGCAGGTCAGTTTGGCTGGAATTTCGGTCTTTCATCGACCTGGATAGGTCTTGGCAACGCCTTTATAGGCTCCTTGCTTGCCTGGGCGGTTCTCGGTCGGCGCACCCGCGTTATGACACAGCATCTGGAATCAAAAACTATGCCCGATTTTTTTGAAAAGAGATATGACTCCAAAAGGATTAAGGTTATAGCCTCATTAATCGTTTTTATATTCCTTGTTCCTTACACCGCGTCGCTTTATAACGGACTTTCATCCCTTTTTAATAATGTTTTTTCAATTCCTTATCCGATAGTAGTTTTAATTATGGCGGTGCTTACGGGAATTTATGTGACCTTCGGGGGATACATGGCAACCGCCATCAGCGATTTTGTTCAGGGCATTATAATGCTGGCGGGAATTATTGCCGTTGTGGTTGCCGTTGTTAATCAAAACGGCGGTCTTATGGAGGCAGTAAACACGCTAAGCGTTACAGAAAACGCAGGTCCCGCCTTTGTTTCTCTTCTCGGACCTAACCCGTTGGCACTATTTTTTGTTGTGATGCTTACCTCACTTGGCACATGGGGACTTCCGCAAATGGTAGGAAAGTTCTATTCTATTAAGGACGAGGGCTCTATAAAGAAGGGAACAATTATATCTACTGTTTTTGCCGTTATCGTTGCAGGAGGCTGTTATTTCCTCGGCGGATTCGGCAAGCTTTATCAAAATCAAATGGCGCAAGAGGGCTACTTTAATGCCGATACAGGAGCTGTTATGTTTGACAAGGTTGTTCCTACCATGCTGTCCGAGCTGGCACCGTTTATTGTAGCGCTTACTATTGTACTTGTGCTTTCGGCATCCATGTCAACCCTTTCGGCACTGGTGCTTACCTCTTCATCAACCCTTGTGCTTGATGTTGTAAACCCATTTATACAGAAGAAAAAAGCAGTATCAGAGAAGAGAAGCGTCTTTGTAATGAGACTGTTTGTCGTTTTCTTTATAGCAGTTTCCGCTGTTATAGCAATTTTAAAGGACACGCTTTGGAGCGACTCGGTATTTATCGCACAGATGATGGGCGTTTCTTGGGGAGCTCTAGCGGGAGCATTTTTGGCTCCGTTTTTGTACGGGCTATATTGGAAAAAGACCACCAGAGCCTCGGTATATGTAAGCTTTGCTTTCGGTGCGGGGCTTGAAATTATCCAGCTTTTTATCAGCGTAGGCTGGATAAGCGTCAAGGGAATACCTGTGCTTGATTTTGTCTTTACAAACTCGCTCTACTCAGGTGTTTTTGCTATGGTGGGAGGACTGATTTTAGTTCCTATTATAAGTCTTTTCACACAAAGGAGCAGACCGCTTAGTGTTGAAAACACCTTTTCCTGCTACGACAAAACGGTTATAACCGATGCTAAAACCTCTCTGGGTTAAGTAAATTAAGAAGAAGGCTATTTGAACAAATTGTTTCAAATAGCCTTCTTTTAGTATTTTCTTATTTCAAGTGTGTCGTCATCCTGACCCTTTTCTATTTTTCTAATAACTGCAAAATAGTGATTACGGTCATCTATTTTTACGCAGACTCGCTCGCCCACTTTGTGTCCCAAAAGGGCTGAGCCCAAGGGGGATTTGTTGCTTATTATGTTACGAAACGGGTCTCTTCTGAGAGTTGTAACTATGCGAACACTCTCCTCGCAGTCCTCATCTTCAAGATAAAAGGTTACAGTATCAAAAATGCCCACTGTTTCATTGTCACTTGTATCATCAATGATAACTGCCGTTTTTATCATATTTCTCAAATATCTTATTCGGCTTTCATTCTTGCCGCGCTCTCGCTTTGCGGCGTGATACTCAAAGTTTTCGGAAAGGTCGCCATGACCTCTTGCAAATTTAACCTCTTCAAGAATAGCAGGGCGCACAACAGTTATTCGGTGCTCCAGCTCTTCCTTCATTTTTTCAATGTCAACCCTTGTTAGTTCATCGTACATTTAATCAACCCATTTTTTCAAATTCTTCTACATTTTTTATCCTTGCGATTTGTAGATGTTTTATCAAGTATATCATAAAACTTAAATTCTTGCAACTAAGCAATCGGGGCATATTTTGCTGTAAAATGGCAGTAATTTCCTTGACAGAGGGTAGATATAGTGGTATTATAAAATGGATAGTGGAGGAGAAGTGCTTTATAACAACTATGGCGGGTTGGTAAAAGCTTTTTCAAAAAGAACTGTCCGAGGAAAACATACACCCTCGTAAAAATTTAGTGTAGTTTATATAAAGGAGGTGCATTTTAAGATGCCCGCAACAAAAGATTTAATTATGATAATCGTCGCAATAGTTGCTGCTGTAATATTCTTTTTTATAGGTATGCTTGTCCGTAAGGCAAAGGCTGAAAGAGCTATCGGCTCTGCTGAGCAGGAAGCAAAGCGCATATTAAGTGACGCAATCAAAACCGCAGAGGCAAGAAAAAAGGAGCTTCTTATTGAAGCAAAGGATGAGGTACATCATCTGCGTCAGGAAACCGAGAAAGACCTTCGCGAGAGAAGGAGTGAGGTTCAAAGGCAGGAGAGAAGACTACAACAAAAGGAAGAAACTCTTGATAGGAAGATAGATAATCTTGAAATTAAAGAGGAAAATCTTGCCAAGCGAGCAAAGGAAATTGAAGAAAAAATAGAAGAAAGTGAACAGATAAAAAGGAGCCAGCTTGAAATGCTCGAAAGGATTTCGGGCTATTCAAAGGAGCAGGCAAGGGATTATCTGCTTACCCTTTTAGACAGCGAGCTTACACATGCAAAGGCTGTTAAAATCAAGGACTTCGAACAGAGAACCAAGGATGAATCCGAGGAAATCGCAAGAGAGATTCTCTCTCGCGCGATTCAACGCTGTGCTGCCGACCACTCCTCAGAAATTACCGTTTCGGTTGTTTCTTTAAACAATGATGAGCTGAAGGGAAGAATTATCGGCCGTGAGGGTAGAAACATCAGAGCACTTGAAACAGCAACGGGTGTTGACCTTATTATTGATGATACTCCCGAGGCAATAACAGTTTCAAGCTTTGACCCAATTCGCCGTGAGGTAGCCAGAGTAGCGCTTGAAAAGCTTGTTACTGACGGAAGAATTCATCCTGCAAGAATTGAGGAAATGGTAGCAAAGGCTCAAAGTGAGGTCAATGCTATCATCAAGCGCGAGGGCGAGAGGGCTATGCTCGAAGCGGGAATACACAACCTGCATCCTGAAATAGTAAAGCTTCTCGGAAAGCTCTATTACCGTACAAGCTATGGTCAAAATGTGCTTAATCACTCGCTCGAGGTTTGTCACCTTTCGGGAATTATTGCTGCCGAGCTTGGCGTTAATGTAACCCTTGCAAAGCGTGCAGGACTTTTGCACGATATAGGAAAGGCTCTCGACCATGAGCAAGAAGGCACACACATTCAGCTCGGTGTAGAGGTGGCTAAAAAGTATAAGGAAAATGAAGATGTTGTTCATGCAATCCATGCCCATCACGGCGAGGTTGAGGCAAAAACGGTTATTGCTTTCATAGTTCAGGCAGCCGATGCTATTTCTGCCGCACGTCCGGGCGCACGCAGGGAAAATATTGAGAACTACATCAAACGACTTGAAAAGCTTGAGGAAATCGCCAATTCCTTCAAGGGCGTTGAAAATTCCTTCGCCATTCAGGCAGGCCGCGAGGTAAGAATAGTAGTTAAGCCTGAGGTTATCAGTGATGACCAGATGGTTATAGTTGCTCGTGATATTGCAAACAAGATTGAGAGTGAGCTTGAATATCCGGGACAAATAAAGGTTAATGTTATTCGCGAAAACCGCGCAGTTGACTTTGCAAAATAAGATCATTAAAAAGAACCGAGATTCCTCTCGGTTCTTTTTGTGTTAAGAAATTATCTTAAAGGTAAGACTGCTACCGTCTTGCTATGGTCGGTTTTTATCAAATTTTTCGATTACACGACTTACGCCGCTTACCGCACAGAGTAAAATAAACGGAACAAAGGTGGTAATGTATCTGCTGTTAATTTCCCAAAAAATCAGAAACAGCATAATACCGAAAATGCACAGCTGTGGGATAAGAGTTTTAAAGTCTAGTTGTCGAAAACTTACCGACAACAGCATCAGAATTTGAATTGCCAAAAAAATTGCAGTAGCAATCGTGCTGTAAACATAATAGTATTCTCCGTCATACAGCAAAAACCGAGACAAGAAGGAGCCTTCTTTTATCGGGCGGTCATCTAAAAAATCCGAAAGCGCATATGTACCGTCGCCGAAAGCCCGGGCACTTTTGTTTTCAAAAAGGTCGTATATCCCGCCTGCACCAAGCTCTTTAATCCGTTCTTTTATATCTTGTGAGAGCAGCTCCTTTCGGGTAATCGGGTCCTCCTCGTTGCGCGCCATATGATAAATTTTATCATTGTACCTTCCGTCGCCGTGAACCGCCAAATCTATCCAGTAGTGTGCAGGCATATTCATTTGGGCTGCTTTTTCGCGACTTAGATGTGATGAATACATAAACGAATAAAACAAAGTAAAGCCAATCCCGATTACAGCAATCGCGGTGGTTGCAAAAATTAATAATTCACGCCATTTGCGCCGTAATGCAAGGCAAATAAATGCGGCAATCACGAATATGAGAACGGTGGTTTTTATCAGTGCTCCTACTAAGCACATGCAGGATGAAAAAACATATAGTAGAAGCTTTGAAGATTTCTTTTGGCAGGAGTAAGCTTTCAAAAATCCATAAAAGGCGGCCAGAGGGAACATTAGAGATAATGCATCGGTGTAAAAAACGGCAGCCATAAAATAAAACGGAAGGCTTAAAAGAAACAAAACAAGTGATAAAAGCCCACCCAAAACGCCGAAAAGACGCTTACAAATCGCTTGAAGAAAAGCTAAGGACAAGGTGATAAGGCAGGCGTTGACAATACAGCCAACCGAAAAATATGCCGTAACGCCAAAGAGATTTGCCAGCTTAAAAAACAATGCCAAAAAAGCCACTGAGCCCAGATTGTTAGGAAAAATGTAAAAATAATCTTGGCGGCTGGTGGCCGAGGTGTAGCCTGTAAAGGTTCCGGTTTCCACCCATTTGATAGCGCCTTTATAAATAGATTCAAGGTCCCAGGTCGGATTAAATTGCAATTTAAAACCGAAAATCAACTGAACAAGAAAGAGAAACGAGCACGAAAGAAAAACAATTTTATAATAATGCTTTTCTAAAATGTCTATTCTTTTCCTTAAAAAAATCAGACTGCTTGTTATCAAAACTAAAAAAAGTAAAACTAATAAAATCAAGCAAAAGGTATTGTATGAGTATATTGCTTTATTAAAAATCACATTCAGCAGAATAAGAGAAAAGGAAAAGAGAAACAATCCTGCAAAAATAAGATAAAGCCGTCGGCATATACCTTTTGAAAAATCTTTCATAAAATCACATCACAAAAATTTATTAAAGTACTCTTATTCCTAATTTTAGCTAAATGTGAGAAAAATGTCAATTAAGACAATTAAAATCTTCACTTTTTTAAAGGTTTGTGGTAAAATAATCTTTAAATAAGGATTTAAGGAAACGAACATAAATGAGAATGAGAAAAAAGAAACATGCAGGTGAGAGGCTTTTAGCTTGCAGCGAGCTTTTAATACCGCTAAGCCCTCACGAGCTTGATTACAGGCAGGCGGAATTCAATCCTTGCTATCTTGATTTTCTAAGCGTTTTCGGCAATGAAAACCCTGTTCAGCTTGAAATAGGCTGCGGAAAAGGACAGTTTATTGCACGGCTTGCGGCAGATAATCCCGATATAAATTATATTGCCATTGAGGTGTGCGATGATGTCGCGGTGCTTGCTGCCGAAGGGGTAAAGGAACTGGGACTTAAAAACGTTAGGTTTATGGTAATGCCTGCTGAATACCTGCTTAAATATTTTCCTGAAAATTCGGTTGACAGAATATATCTTAATTTTTCTTGTCCTTTCCCTAAACTTAAATATGCAAAGCACAGGCTTACGGCACCTAAATTCTTATATATGTATAGGAAAATTTTAAAAGGAGACAGGGAAATTCATCAAAAAACCGATAATATGCACTTTTTTGAGTTTTCGATTGAGAATTTTACCGAGTTTGGATTCACCCTTCAAAACGTTTCCTTAGATTTGCATAACAGCGGTTTTGAGGGGAATATAATGACAGAATATGAAAAAAGATTCACCGACCTAAATCAGCCCATATACAGACTTGAAGCGGTGAACAGAAAATAAGGAGTAGATTATGACAAAAATAGATATTATTTCGGGCTTTTTGGGAGCCGGAAAGACAACCCTTATAAAAAAGCTGATAAACGAGGCTTACAAAGGTGAAAAAACCGTACTTATAGAAAACGAATTCGGACAGATAGGCATAGACGGCGGTTTTTTAAAGGATGCGGGAGTAGAAATAACCGAGATGAATTCAGGCTGTATTTGTTGCAGTCTTGTGGGTGACTTTACCGAGGCTCTAAGCCAAGTACTTAGCCAATTTAATCCTGACAGAATTGTTATAGAACCCTCAGGCGTAGGTAAGTTAAGTGACGTCGTTGCCGCGGTCGGCAAGGTCACGGGAGAGAATGCGACTTTGGGTGCAAAGGCCGTTGTAGTTGACGCTATGAAGGCAAAGATGTATATAAAGAACTTCGGAGAGTTCTTCTGCGACCAGATAGAGCACGCAGATACGGTAATTTTAAGCCACACAAAAAGCATTAGTGAAGAAAGGATATCGGAGTGTATAAACCTTATTAAAAACTACAACAAGGATGCCGCAATAGTTGCTACTGAGTGGGATGAGCTTACAGGCTTACAGTTGCTTGATGCTATGGAGAAAAAGAATCTTCTTTGCCACAGTATAAAGAGCTTGGAAGAGGAACACCACCATCATCACCACGAGCACCATCATCACGAGCATCACCACCACGATGAAGATTGTGATTGCGGTTGTCACGAGCATCATCACGAGCATCACCACCACGATGAAGATTGTGATTGCGGTTGTCACGAGCATCATCACGAACACCATCATGCCGATGAGGTTTTCTCTTCCGTCGGCTTTGAAACTGCAAAGAAATTTAGCCCTGAGTTTATAAAGAATGCGTTAAACGAGCTTGCAAACGAGGAAAAGTACGGTATGGTACTAAGGGCTAAGGGAATGGTTGCCGACAGCGACGGAGGCTTCATTCATTTTGATTATGTACCCGGTGAGCCTGACATACGAAAGGGAAGCTCGGACATTATAGGCAGAGTTTGTGTTATCGGTTCAAAGCTTAATAAAGCTGCTGTTTTAGAGCTGTTTGGAGTATAGGCTATGAAGGATATACCTGTTTATCTTTTTACCGGATTTTTAGAGGCGGGTAAAACAAAATTTATAAATGAAACATTAGGCGATGAGCGTTTTAATGCAGGGGAGAAAACCCTGTTACTGCTTTGCGAAACGGGAATAGAGGAATATGATATAGCCTCTTATCCTTATCAAAATGTATATATTAGAGAAATTTCTAATAAGAGTGAGCTTACTCGTGATAATCTTACACGGCTTACCAAGGAAACCTCTGCTGTGCGTGTAATAATTGAGTATAACGGAATGTGGGAGCTAAAAGAGCTTTTTGCCGCCTTGCCGAAGAACTTTATTATTAGTCAGGAGTTTTGTTTTGCTGACAGCAACACAATTCTTTCTTATAATCAGAATATGCGTCAGCTGGTCTTTGATAAGTTTTCCACAGCAGAGCTTATTGTTTTTAACAGAGTAAAGGAAAACGCCGACATAATGCCGCTTCACAAGTTAGTAAGGGCGATTAGCCGACGTGCAGATATTGCTTATGAGTATGAGAGCGGATATGTTAAATACGATGACATAGAAGACCCGCTTCCCTTTGATATTGATGCTAAAACAGTAGTTATTGAGGACAAGGACTATGCTCTGTGGTTTCAGGATATGATGAACGATATGGGCAAGTATGTTTCTAAAACCATAAAGTTCAAGGGTGTAGTGGCACGCGACCAAAGCACAGCCGACGACGTATTTGTTGTAGGCAGGCATATTATGACCTGCTGTGCCGATGATATTCAGTACTGCGGAATTGCTTGTGACTGGAAGGGCGCTGTTACCTTAAAAACTAATGATTGGGTAATTGTAACGGCAGAATTTTCGGTAGGAAATCACAAGCTTTATCGGAGCAAGGGACCTTATCTTACGGCAGTTTCTGTGGCAAAGACAAGTCCTCCCGAAGAGATGGTGGCAACCTTTTATTAAGACTTACACAAAATAAAAGCTTGTATCCCAAGCGGGAATATAAGGATAATGCCGCATATAAATTTTATAGTCAGGCCGTATTTTATTAACTAAAAGAGGAATTGTAAAATAATCTTCACTTTTATGATAAGCCGAAATAAGCATTTTCGGCTTATCTTTTTTTATTGTTTTTTCTCCGCCTAAAATGGCATCAAGCTCTTTGCCCTCAACATCAAATTTAATATAGTCGAAGTGTCTGTCCCGACAAAGAGAGTCGATTGTTACCGAAGGAATAAGCTCATCTCCTCCAAAGACCGAGCCGCGCGAGGATTTAAAACAAAAGGGAACGCTTCCGCAGGAGTCGGAAACTGCCGCATTAATTCTGGTTATGGGATATCTATCGGTATTGCGAGTAAGCTTAAAAAAGGACTTTTTGTCAGGCTCAACCGCCGTTATGTGAGAAAATTCACCCACTCTGTTTATAAAGTCAAGAACGGTATCTCCGTTATATGCTCCGAGGTCTAGAAAGCTTGCCCCCTTTTCAAGCTTTAAAATGTTACTGAAAGCTTCCTCTTCTTCGCTTTCGCAGGCAAAAAGATGCTCTATATTTCCGTCAAGCTTAAAAAGAACCGTTTCTTTAAAAACCTTTTTTGAAAGCTCGTCTGCAAGCAAATTGTAAACCTCAAAAAGCTTGTCTGCATTTTGTCTTGCAAAGCCGATATTAAATATTTCTCCGCCGCACACGGGAACCTCGGGGGCAAGAAGCTTGTGGCGGGAGGCAATATATTTTATATTGCTTATTACCTCTTGCCTGTTTGAGCCAAAGGCAAAAAGAACCGTAAAATCACCAAAAACCTCCTCTGCCTCGCTTAGAGACATTACCTTAAAGCCTTGATAATACCGTTCACGAACAAAGCCGTCGCTTGCAAAAACTCCGCTTATTTTAATTCCGAGTTTTTTAAGCTCTGCTAGTATTTTATCTGCGCCGTTGCCCGTTCCGTATAGCAGAATGGGTTTACTTTCGGTTTTTAAATTTTGCCATATATCAGTCAAAAGGAATACCTCACTTTAAAAAACACCGCCGAAAAATCAGTTGGCGGTGTCTTTGTTATTTTCCTGCCGTAAAGTCTATGTCAAAGGTTATGACACAGCAATAGGTAGAGTCTATTTCGCGTGCTATTTCTTCTATTTGGGCTTTTAAAAAGCGTTTATCAAAGCTCTCCTCAGCGGGAAGCACCACATCAAAAATAAGGTTTGTTCTCATATCACTTTTGGGTGTCATTCTGAAATCGTGAATAGAAAGGCGAGGGTCTATTTCCCGTATTTTTTCTGCCATGGTGTTTTTTGCCTCAGTGAGCTTTTCATTGTCGGTCTCAACAGGGTCCATATGAATAGTAAGCTGTATGCCGAGTTTTGTTAAGACAAGCTTTTCACATAGGTCTATCTGTTCGTGACAGTTTATAATATCTGTGTTAGCTGGAACCTCGACATGAACCGATGCAAAACAACGACCGGGGCCGTAATTATGAGCGACCAAATCGTGAATTCCAAGGAAGCCCTCAAAGGACATAATTGTCTGCTCTATTTCCTCTGCTGTTTGTTTTTGGAGAGGCTCGCCGAGTAGGGGATTTAGTGCCTCTTTGGCGGTTTTAAACCCTGTCCACATAATGAAAAGTGAAAGAGCTATACCAAGATACGCATCTACATTTACGTTGAGTGTAAGTGACAAAACAACCGAAACCAAAATGGCAAAGGTTGTAAGCGCATCGTTTAAAGAATCTCGGGCGGTGGCTTTAAGTACCTCAGAGCTTATTTTGGAAGCTAATTTTCTGTTAAATAAAAACAGCCAAAGCTTAATAAGTATAGAGACCGAAAGAATAACCACAGATACGGCTGAAAAGAAAACTGTACCGCCGTTTATAAGCTTTTCAACCGAGCTTTTAATAAGCTCAAAGCCCATAATTATAATAAGTCCCGACACAATAAGGGCAGATATGTACTCAAATCTTCCGTGGCCGTAAGGGTGGTCGGGGTCGGCGGGTTTAAGAGCCATGCGAAAGCCGAGCATGGAGATTACCGAAGAGCCCATATCCGAAAGGTTATTAAATGCATCAGCCGCAATCGAAACAGAGCCCGATATAATACCGACAAACAGCTTTAAGGCAAAAAGCACAAGATTGCATATTATGCCGACAACACCTGCTAAAAAGCCATAGCGTTTACGGACGGCAGGCGAGGCAGTGTTTTCAGAGTTCTTTATAAAAAGCTTAATTAAAAGGGAACTCATCAGCTTTTACTTCCCTTTGCTCCCTTAGTGCCAAAGGAGGCATTAGAGAGAATGTTTGTATCTATTGTAAAGGTTAAATTCTGTCGGCTGCGGTGTCTTTTAAAGGCAAGAGAAATGAGTTTGTCTATAAGCTCTTTATACTTCATTCCGCCAGCCTCCCATAAATAGAAGGAAAGAGAGCCGGGGATTGTGTTTATTTCGTTGGCATATACCTTGTCGGTTTCGGTGTCTAATATGAAATCAATGCGAACAACTCCGCTGCCGCCGAGCGCCTTGAAGACTTCCTTTGCAAGACTGCGAATTTCATCTGATTTTTCCTTTGGTAAATCTGCGGGAAGCTTTCTGCCGAGAGATGCCATTCCCTTTGAGCTTCCACCCGATTTTGAGCCTAGATATTTGTCCTCGTAGGAGAGAATTTCATCATTCATAAAAGGCTCTTCTAAAACCGAAGCCTCACAGCTGTCGGCATCGCCTAAAACTGAGCAGTTAATTTCACGAATGGCGGTTACGGCGTGCTCTATTAGAATTTTATCGGCAAAGGAGCAGGCAAGGTCAATTGCCTCTTTGAGAGCGTTTTTGTCCGCCGCCTTAGAAATACCAACGCTTGAACCTAAATTTACAGGTTTAATTATCATAGGATATCCGATTTCCTTTTCGGCGCGGGATAAAACAGCCTCTTTTTCCATAGCGTACTCTTTTGCATAGAAGGTAATGCAGTCAAGCACCGGAAGGTTTGCCGCCTTCATAACATGCTTAAACACAGCC
>JAFXIJ010000025.1 GCA_017533175.1 Clostridia bacterium | reverse complement strand
TTAAGGATGTTTTTCCTTAAAAAGCAAACCTTTTGGCACAATAATGCGTCAAACCCCACCAATATGCGTCAGCATTATTGGTGGGGTTTTCCTTTTCTTGCACACAAAATTTTCACTTTTAAGGCGCTACGCGGTTTCGTACGGCAGCAAAATTCTTTGTATTGAAGCCAAAAACGCAGCAAGGCTGGCGCCTTGTGAGGATTTGGGCAATAATACAGAGGGTTTTGCCCCGAGAAACAAAAATATCCTTATCGGTACGTGGCGTTCGCCTATCTCTTTTTTTCTTAAAATTTAAACAGCTCTTCTGCATTCTTGTGGGTGATTTCAAGAATCTTCTCACAAGGCAGGTTTTTTATTTGTGCCAGCTTTTGTGCTACAAATAAAATTAGTGCTGAGTTATTGGTTTTGCCTCTGTACGGCTCAGGAGCC
Source organism: Clostridia bacterium (assembly GCA_017533175.1). Classification (GTDB taxonomy): domain Bacteria; phylum Bacillota; class Clostridia; order Oscillospirales; family Acutalibacteraceae; genus SFWF01. The sequence goes on along the minus strand of JAFXIJ010000025.1, from coordinate 23,837 downwards.
ATATAGGGAGCATCAGTTTCAAGAAGAATTCTCTCGATCGGCACTGTCGAAGCTATCTCAACAAGTTTTCTGGCATTTTTAAAGGTCAAAACTCCGCCTATGCCGATATACATTCCGAGTTTTACCGCTTCTAATGCCATCTCTTTGCTTCCCGAAAAGCAATGCACCACGCCTACGGGCTTTGTCTCCTTTAAAATATCAAGGGTGTCACTGTGGGCATCGCGGTCGTGAATAATTACAGGAAGACTTAGCCGCCGAGCCAAGCTTAGCTGTTCACGAAAGGCTTTTTTCTGAGCTTGCTTGTTATCATCGTGCCAATAGTAATCAAGTCCTATTTCACCGATTGCCACAACCTTTTTGTGCTGTGCCAGCTCTTCAATTTTTGAAAGATTGATATCTCCCTTTGGCAGATTGCACGGATGATAGCCAACAGCAGTATAGCAAAGACTGTATTTATCGGAAAGGTCAAGGCATTTTTCACTGCTCTTAATATCACAGCCGCAGTTGATTATGCGGTCAACCCCTTTTTCCGCAAGAGCTGAAAAAAGCCCGTCATAATCCTCGTTATAGCGTTTATCATCATAATGAGCGTGGGTGTCTGTGATAAGGGCACCTTTCGGCACCTCGTTTGGAAGATGGAGCGTCATCTTATTTTACTTCCCGCAGGAACATCCTCTAAAAATACAACCTTTACATCGTCTTCACTCTTCTCTGCGGCAAGTATCATTCCACAGCTCTCGACTCCGCAAAGCTTTGCAGGTTTTAGGTTCGCAACAACTATTACGGTTTTACCGATAAGCTGTTCGGGAGTGTACCATTTTGCAATTCCCGAAGCTACAATTCGTTCTTTTCCGCTTCCGTCATCAAGGGTAAGTTTCAGAAGCTTTTTTGCCTTAGGGATAGGCTCACAAGCGGTTACCTTTGCGGCTTTAAGTTCGACTTTCATAAAGTCTTCAATAGAAATTTCGCTCATTTTAGCGACGTTTTCTGCCTTTTCTTGTGCCTTTTTCTTTTCTTCCTCTTCGGCAGCTATTTCAGCCAAAGCCTTTTCGGTGTCAATTCTGGCAAACAAGGGCTTTGCCTCGCCTACGGTAAAGCTGCCTTCGGTAAACTCTAATGACTTTGAAGCGTTACCGATTTGCTCGGCAATTTTTTCTGCCGCATCAGGAATTATGGGTAGAAGCAGAACAGAAAGGACACGAATGCACTCCAAAAGGTTAAATAAAACTGCCTCTAAATAGTCTTTTTTAGATTCATCCTTGGCAAGTGCCCAAGGCATAGTTTCATCAATATACTTGTTGCACCTTTTTGCAAGCTCCAAAACTGCGGCACAGGCGTCTGCATTATGATAGGTGTCCATTGCCTTTTGGTAGTCAGCAACACAAGCGTCGAGCGTTTTTATAAGGTCTAAATCACACTCGTTTTCGTAACTTTTATAGGAAACTGTACCGCCGAAATACTTGTTTGTCATGGCAACAGTACGGTTTACAAGGTTGCCGTAGGTATTTGCAAGGTCTGAATTAAACTTATTTATAAAGCTCTCGTGGGTAATTGAGCCGTCATTTACAAAAGAAACCTCACTTAAAAGGTAGTATCTTACTGCATCGGAGCCGAAACGAGCCGCCAATTCATCGGCATAGATGGTATTGCCTCTTGACTTGCTCATTTTGTCCTCACCCACAAGCACCCACGGGTGACCTAATACCTGTTTGGGTAACGGCTCGCCTAGTGCCATAAGAATAATCGGCCAGTAAATTGTATGGAAACGGACGATATCCTTACCGATTACATGAAGGTCGGCAGGCCAGTATTTTTTGTACTGCTCGGTAGAACCAAGTGGGTTATAACCAATACCGGTAGCATAGTTGGAAAGCGCATCTATCCAAACATAAATGACATGTTTCTTATCAAACTCTACGGGGATACCCCATTTAAATGAGCTACGGGATACACAAAGGTCAGAAAGTCCAGGCTTTAAGAAGTTGTTTATCATTTCGTTTTTACGGGATTCAGGCTTAATGAAATCGGGGTTTTCCTCAATATATTTTGTCAGTCTGTCCTGATATTTTGACAACCTTAAAAAATATGCCTCTTCCTTGGCGTCGCTTACCTCTCTACCACAGTCGGGACACTTTCCGTCAACAAGCTGGCTTTGGGTAAAGAATGACTCACAAGGAACACAGTATTTGCCCTCATACTCACTCTTATAAATATCGCCCTGCTCGTAGAGTTTTTTGAAAATCTCGGTCACGGCCGCCTCGTGGTCGGCATCGGTTGTACGGATAAACTTATCATAGGTAGTGTTCATACTGTCCCAAACAGATTTAATCTGTGCGGCGGCTCTGTCCACATACTCCTTAGGCGAAATGCCCGCTTCCTTTGCCTTTTCCTCAATCTTCTGACCGTGCTCATCCGAGCCTGTCATAAAGAAAACATCAAAGCCGTTTAGTCTCTTATAGCGTGCTATCATATCTGCAAGCACAATATCGTAGGCGTTGCCTATATGAGGCTTGCTTGAAGCATAAGCAATTGCAGTTGTAATATAAAACTTTTTATTATCCATAAACCACTTCTCCAAAAGTTATTTTTGCCCTAAATGTGAGCGGTTAATCATCGGCAGAACTCTGCCTGCCGCCTTTTTCAAGCTTTCTTTCATCTATTCCTACCGATGCCATGATAAGTACATATAAAAGACCTGTTTGCAGCCACATCAGCGTCAAATCGGTTGTAGAGTGAATAAGCACGGCACAGCAAAGGCTTAAAACAAGCGAGGTTACCTTGTCGTTATTAAAATACTCCTTGCACTTAATAAGTTTTTTCAAATAAAGCCATAGCATCAAGATTATAAAAATAGTTCCAACAATGCCGAAGCAGAGCAGCGGCTCCAAGGCGAAGTTGTGCGAGTGGGTCGTCTGATAAATATCAGGGTTTTGGTTTGCGTTGTGGAAATAGGTTAAAAAGCCTTGTCCGAATAGGGGACGCTGCTTAATAAGCTCCATAGAAGTGTACCAAATATCTATGCGCTTGCCTGTCTGTTGCGAGGCTTTAAGAATTCTGGGGAAAATTTCGGGACAGAAATATAAAACAACAAGTCCTAAAAATGTAATGAAGAGAAACGCAGCCAGAATAATATATTTCTTACGAAGAATAAGAAGCAAACAAACGCCCACAAGAAGCTCAATAAAAGAAAACATACTTCCGCTTAGATACATTGCAATAACACTCGCAGCAAACGAAACAAAGTAAAGCCAGATTTGTTCTGAGTTATTTATTATTTTATAGACACAGAAAAGTGCAATTGAGGCAAAGAGCGCCGCCATATAATTTGCGTTAAAAAACCACAGCTTACAGCGGTAATTATCGTTGCTTATATGCAGACATTTTTCGACCGCAACCGCTAAGGATAAAGGTATTACAACCTTACAGCAAAGAGAAAGTGAGCGTTCGAGCATATGCTCAGTTATAATGCTTTTCACAAAATAAAAGATAAGAATAAGAAGATAAAAAGCAATAGAGCATATAACACCCAGATAGTTTTTGTAGAAAAGCGCTGTTACTATCGTAATAAGACAGAAAACAGAGAGCAGCAAATGGCTTTTTTTTGCAAAAACATATTTTCTGGTTTCGCTCTTTATGAGCACAAAAAGTCCCAAAGCCGCTATCGCTATTGCGGTAACAGCATAATGTAAGAACACGCTTAAAAAAGCTAAATAGACTAATATGTTTTCAGAACTTACTGCTTTTAGTTTGGATGTATTTATATCGTTCACTTCCTTTGAAGGAATTTTAAATCTTTTTTAGGAGCCTGTAATCATATATCCTGTAAGAGATATAACTATTGAGGCAAGCTCCATAAGCAAACAAGTAGCGGCACTTAAAACAGTAAGCGAGCCGTTTAATGAAAGATATGCAAAAACAATCAAGGAAATAACAGAGCAGATAATATGAAGTGCTTGAAGCAGACTGCTTGCTTTTTTAAGGCGAAAAGAGGATGTGAGAATTGTAAGAAAAGACTTCGCTGTATCCTTGTAAAAAGCATGAGCAGAGTAAGACTCTGTAAAATTAACTGCTTTCTTGTACTTTTCAGTACCGTGGTGGTCCATTATTTTAACGCAGTCCTTATAAAGTCCACAGTAATCACACAGCATTTCCTCGGTAATATTGGGGTCGCAGTTGTCAATTAGCAGAACGACTCCTGAATTTTGCAGTGAGATGAGCTTGTTGCAGATTTTATCATTCGCCGCATATTTAACTATGAGCATTGCACAGGCACGCTGGTCACTTGCGATATAGACAGGGAAAAAGCCCCTGTGAAGAATTTTCTTGTCAACCTCCAAAGAGGGTACGCGAATGCCGTGAGACTCCATAAGAGTTCGGTTTCCTATGTGAAGATGGTGGTCATCAACCCAACCGGAAACCCCCAAATTATCCTCGTATTTTATAGTATCTGCGGATGGAAGAACAGCCGAATCTCCTACAATATTGCGAAGCACAAAGCTTAAAGGACTCTTTGCTGCTGTCGCAACTGCCGCTGCTTCTATAATGGTCTTATCAATATCGTTTGAGGATAGAGGCTTTATGTTGTGAAGGGTTATACAGCCTTTTGAAAAAATATCGGCAGAGCTTAACACCACTGCATTAATTTCTTCGATTTTTTCAGCCGAAGCCGCCGAGCAGAGAACACCGCCTGATTGACGCACCTTTTTTGCCGCGCTTAAAAATGGCAACATTTCGGCTAAGGCAAGAGTGGGCATAGCACAAAGAGCTGTAAGCGATGCAAAGGCTAAGAGCGTTACCGTGAACGACTGATAGCTCATTCCTATAACAAAGGAAAGTATTAGTGATGCGGCAAGACCTACTACTGTAAGAAGCGGTAACCTTCCCTTAAAGGAAACGTCCTGACTTGTGTGCCTAACATAATCAATTATTTGGTTTGTTCTGCGTGGTGAGGCGGCTAAAACCTCCCCATCAATAATCGAGCGAGACATATGCGCGGTGGCGTTCTGGTCATCTATAAGGGCAACCGCCTTCTTTTCGCCGATTGCTACAACCTTTTTAAAGCCGATAAGCTGTTCGGTCGCTTTTTTATAAGAGCAAAGGTTATAAAACAAAAGGGCTACGGCAAATAAAATGGTATGTTCAGGTTGGTAATATTTTGAAAACATCTGCACAATAAGGCAGATCGCCATGGCAATACCGCTTATAGCAAGGGGAAACCTTGAATCCATACGAGAGGAAAAACCATCCTTAAAGGAAAGGAATATATTACTGTTTAAAGCCAGCAAAACAAGTGTAACAATAAGACATATAAGCGATGCTGCTGATGCTGTAAAAAACAGAGACTCGGCAATAGGAGTAGCAAAAAGCGCTATTATCAAGGTAAGAGGAAGGGTAACTAAAAGCCTTAAATATGCAGCTCTTCTAGCCTTTTTGAATTTAGTTCCTATTCTACCTGCGTCGGAGGCAGACATATAATCATCAACGATTATTTCATCTGACGGTATGCTGTCCAAGGAAAATACCGATTTCTTTTTAGCAGGCGGATTTATTCCCGGAAGATTTTTTATATTTATTGGCTTTGTATGGCTTAAAATATCTTCATATATTCCGGTCTTGTCGATTTCGGGCTTTATAGCAGGTATAACTCTTGTTTTATCATCAACCAAGGGTATATCTGTCTGTATTTTGGTGAGTTTTAAGGGTATCTCCACCGTGTTTCCGTCATCGGTAAGCATCAAGCGTTTACCGCTGAAATCATCAAGCAGAGTGTTTGCCTTAGTCGGTGTCGAATCGACAAGGCGGCGGTTCTCCTGTTCTTTATTGCGGGATTTGTCACCTATTTTAAAACGAACAGGCTCGTTTTCTTCCGCAGGAGTTTCATCATTCTTATTTTCAGAGTGCTCAAAGGATAGATTATAAAGCTTGGAAAGCTTTTCCTCGGCAGCCCTTTCGGCAGAGTCGATAATATTTTCCACGCTTTCGAGGGTGTATTTGGGCTTTTCATCCTCGTATTTTATGCCGTTTTCATCGTAGATATAGGGAAGACATTTAGCATATAAGCTTCCCTTCTTAACACTGCTTATCTTCTCCTTGCCTTTGGGGATTTTTTCCTCTATCGATTTAAATACATCGGCGTAAGGACTGTCATCCTCCTTTGGCTCATTCTTTTCGGCTTTAATTGGAGCCTCTTTTGGCTCTTGTTTTATTTCTTCTTCCTTTTTCGGTTCTTCCTTATTCGTGCCATCCGAAAATTGTGAATACATTTTTTTCTTTAAAGCATCGATTGGGCTAATACTCGAAAGAAGCATCTCTATATTTTCGGAACTTGATGTTTTATCTGATTTAATAGAGTCTTTTTTGGAGGCAGGAGCCTCATTTTTATCGTTTTTAGTGTCGGATTTTTCTTCCTTGTTTAAAAATGGCAGCAACATAGAGGTAAAATCGCTTTCCTCTGCAAAGGTATCTTCCTGCTTTTCTTTAAATAGGCTCATGCTTTCCCTCCTTTACACGTTAATAATTTTATTTCCTAAAACGGCTTTTAACCACCGCATACATCAGTATTGCCGCGGCAACAGATGCATTAAGAGAATTGATTTTTCCCTTCATGGGCAGGCTGACTATCGCATCACACTTTTTTGCAACAAGAGGTCCTATTCCTTTACCCTCATTGCCTATTACCAGAGCGCACGGGCAGTTAAAATCGGTAAGTGAATAATCTTCGCCATCCATATCGGCGCCGAAGACCCATACACCCTCGGCTTTAAGGCGGTCAATTTCACTTGAAATGTTTGTTACCCGTGCAACCTTCATATATTCAAGAGCACCGCTTGCCGCCTTTGCTACCGTTACATTTAAGGAGGCACTTCTGCGCTTTGGAATAATTATTCCATGCGCTCCCGCAGCTTCGGCAGTTCTGATAATGGCACCTAAGTTATGAGGGTCTTCTATCTCATTACAAATAATGATAAAAGGGTCTTCGTTTCTCTGTCTGGCAAGCTCTAAAATGTCATCAACCGTACTGTATTCTTGGGTTGCAATAAGCACCGCAACTCCTTGATGGTTTGAGTTGCCGGTTAAATAATCAAGCTTGGCAGGGGAAACCTCTTTTATCAAGATTCCCTTCTCTTTACATTTCGCTATTATGGCAGTAACCGAGCCACCGGTTTGACCGTAGGCTACAAGCAGACGGTCAATTTCTCTGCCTGAACGCAATGCCTCCATAACGGGATTGCGACCTGCTATTATATTATTTCCTTGTTCCTTTTCCAAGTGGAAGTACACCTCTTATAAATATACATAAATATACAAGATATATTATATCACAACAAATCAAAAAATAGAAGAGTTTTTTATTCATATTTAGGGCGAGAGGGGAAAAAATAATTTAAAAAGCGGATTGCTTTTTAAAAGGAAAGGTGATAAAAATGTGCAAAATTGAGAATATAGAAGCATTTGAGCTTTACGATTCAAGGGGTAACCCAACCGTAGCAGTAAGGGTAATACTGCGAAACGGCAAACAGGGGTTAAGCATAGTACCGTCGGGAGCATCCACGGGCAAATATGAAAGCTTTGAGCTTAGAGACGGTGGCGAGCGCCTTTTTGGAAAAGGCGTTAAAAAGGCAGTAGATGCTGTAAATACCGAAATTCGTCACGCGCTTTTAGGCAAAGAGGCTAACCGCCAGCGGGAGCTTGATACTATAATGCTCGAACTTGACGGCACCGAAAATAAATCGCGACTTGGTGCAAACTCAATTCTTGCGGTGTCTGTCGCCTTAGCAAAGGCTGCCGCAAAATCAGCGGGACTTCCGCTTTATCGGTATCTTGCTGGAAACAATAAGCTAAGCCTTCCTTTACCGATGATGAACATTTTAAACGGCGGGGCTCATGCTGCAAATAATATTGATATTCAAGAGTTTATGATTCAGCCGCAAAACCCCGCCTGTTTTGCTGAGAGCATGGAAATTTGTGTTAATATATATCACACTCTTAAACAAAAATTGAAAAAGGCAGGGCTTTTAACAGCGGTGGGAGATGAGGGAGGCTTTGCGCCGAATCTTAAATCAGATGAAGAGGCAATCGAGTTAATTTGCGAGGCTATAATTTCTGCGGGCTACTCTACCGATACGGTCAAAATATGCCTTGATGCTGCGGCAAGTGAATGGGTTACGGCGAAGGGCATTTACCACCGCAAAAAGCGAGATATTAAGATGGACTCTTCCGAGCTTATAGCTATGTGGGAAAGATTGGTCAAGACATATCCGATTATCTCTATTGAGGATGGTCTTGGCGAGGAGGATTTTGAGGCTACCGCAGAGCTAACCCGAAAAATAGGAGGCTTCTGCACTCTTGTAGGGGATGACCTTTTTGTCACAAATCAGAAAAGACTGCAAAAAGGCATAGAGGAAAAAGCGGCAAATGCAATTCTCATTAAGCCAAACCAAATAGGAACCCTCACCGAAACACTTGATGTTATTGCTCTTGCAAAACAAAACGATTATCGGGTAATCGTGTCACACCGTTCAGGAGATACAGAAGACAGCTTCTTAGCCGACCTTGCAGTAGGCGTAGACGCGGGACAAATAAAAACGGGAGCCCCCTGCCGAAGCGAAAGGGTTGCAAAATACAACCGTCTGCTGATAATAGAAAAAGAACTTTAAAAAGGTCAAAAAACAAAAACAAAGGCTCCCTTGGAGCCTTTGTTTTATTTCTTGAATAAATATCTGTAATAATCTTTTTCAAGGATTTTTGTTGAGACCGAGAATTTATTATTTATAATTTTGCGCACATTCTGAACATAATCGTTTTGCTCCTCTTCCGAGGCAAACTCCTTGCCCTCAAAGGCGGTAAAGGTTTTTTCTGTCGCGCTGTATTTTCCTCTGTCTGTAATAAAGGAGCGGTTTGACATAATAACAAGGTCGGATGTGTCTGATAATATGTCATTTCCCATAAGCAGACGCGAATCATATTCAAAGCCAAAGAGATTTAAAACAGTCGGTAAAATATCTATTGCGGCACAGTATTTATCTATTGTGGGAGCATTTTTTGTTCCGGCGCAATAGAGAATAAAGGAGCTTTTATACAGCTCAAACTCGGTTTCAACATCGTGGCCGAGCATCTCGCGCCATACCGAATATTTATCATTTCCGTCCTGTTCAAGTCCGTAAGGATAGTGGTCGGGGGTGATGGATATAACCGTTTTATCAAGCACGCCTGCTTTTTCAAGCTCTAAAAGCAGCTTTTCCATAGCTTTATCAAGCTCAATATTGCAAGCATAATAAGCCTTTAAGGTTTCTGAGCAGTCAAGATCCTTTACTGCATCGCGGTTCTTATACGCCATCATATTGCCTATGAAGTTATATTCAAGATGACCGCTTACGGTCATATAATACGCCATAAAGGGTTTATCGTCCGAAAGGTAGTCTTTAACCGAACCTGAAATCAATTCAAGGTCGGACTGAGGCCACTGCTTTTTAACATATTCCTCCACTCCCGAGCCATAACCCTTGTAGATGTAGCCCATGTTGGGGTGTGAAATATCTCTACGATAAAAGGTGTAACTGTTATTATGATAGGCAAAGGTTTTATCGACACCTATGCTTCTAAACATATTGCCAAGGCAGAAGGGCATATAGTTGCTACCAGATTTATAAAAGCTCCACACTCCTGATTTTGGAATAAGTCCTGTGCAGTGAACATACTCGCCATCCGAAGTAGAAACGCCCCACACGGGTGTATAGAAGTTATTAAACTTAAAGCCCTCGGTACTCATTTTATAAAGTGTGGGGGTAAGATCCGGGTCTATACAATAGGGAGAGAAGCCCTCGGCGGTTATTGAAATAAGGTTATAGCCCTTATACATTCCCGTATATTCATTTTTTTGTGTTGGCTCTCGTGTGCTGAAATACTCGTTTAGCATTTTGTAGGTTTCATCTGTTTCGTTTGCCAAAAGCGAGTTAAAATCAATGTTCATCACATTGGGGGTATAAACCACCTCGGGCGGTTCCTTAGAAGGCTCGTTGGAGCTTGTGTTATCAAGCGGATTTTCCTCTAAAATTTCGATTTTCTGGTCTATGCCGAAAAGATTGTATTTTAGATCCAAAATTTCGGTGCGGATAAGTCCAAATTTTCCAACCGACAGATTAGGGTCAAAGGTACCCGATTGAATTGTGCTAAGCTCAGGCACGGCACCCACAATAAGCACAGTAGAAATATAAACAACAATGGCAGGAACAAATCTCAAAAGCAGACCTAACCAGCTTATTCGGCTAAAAAGAATCTTTTTACCGCCAAAGCGGAACATAAGAATTATTGGAATGCTGAAAGCAAGCATAGCCGGAACGCCGCCTAAAATACTCTTTAAGGTAGTTTGAATCGCACCGCCGTCAAGAACATTTCCCACACCGCCTGCGGTGATAGAGTAGAATATCAAATACTTGTTGAATACGCTGTAATAAACTATCTGAGCCGCGTGAATAAAGGCTATAACGCAAAGACAGACTCCTGTAAAAATCTTTGCCGCCTTGACGCTCATAAAATCGGTCGCTGTCACAATTAGAAGTGCGACAGCCACCGAGAAAATAGGCATAAACACAAGACCTATGTTAAAAAACGTGTCACAGGTTAAAAGTTTGGTTATTACTTCAAAGTAAATCAGGGCACAGCTTATAAATAATGTAGACCCTATTTTAAAATTCTTTAAGCTTTTTTTAAGTCCGGTCACTTTATTATTGGTGCAGGAGATTCTGCGCCTTACTCCTCTCAAAAAAAATCTAACCAGACTTAGTATAACAAAATCCCTCGCAACAGTCAATTATTCGACAAAAATTTTTTATTAACAAAACTCAATTGTTTATAGGAAAAAAGTTCGGATATAGAAAATCAAGAATTCTTATATAATCTTCATTTATTTCTATCCCCTCTTTATCCTCACCGAAGCCGTTTTTTCGTATACCCTCATATGAGGACAAAATTCCTATATAAATTATGCAAAAGCAAAGCAGTACAACGCTGCTTATTAAAAAAGCTCTAAAAAAAGTCCTTGATTTTTTCATTTTCACACCATTGTATTAAGTAAATTTATAAGCGCTTCTGCCGCAAGCGTTGCTGAATATTCCACCTCGGAAAGCGTGTTTGATTCGGTTCCTATTTCAAGCAATATAGAGCCGGTTGAGAGGTTTTGGTTGTACTTGCTTGAACGAAGCAGCAAGGGTCGTGCCATACCGGGATAAAGCGCTTCTATTGTCTGATGATATTTCATCGCAAAGCGCAAATTTTCTTTCCAATTAGGGTATCCTGTAACGGTTCCGGTTTCACTTCCCATACAAAGCATAATTTGCGCGGCTTTTTTACCGTTTATCGTAACGGTAGGCTTTGCACGGTCAGAGCCCTCTAATGAAATAGAATCGCGATGAAGGTCAATCACTATCTTTATTGACGGATATTTCTTTAAATATTCCTTAACCGTTGCTGCCGAGCGAGAATAGCTTCCCGTATATGATGGATAATCGTGCTGAGTTTTGTCGTGTAGCGTGGATATTCCGGCCTTGCTCAGCTTTTCGGCTATTATTTCGCCTAAGTGGGTGATATTTTTACTGTTATCGGTTGTCCTAGTTTTATCCGAAGCGGTATAAAAACCTCTGTCTTCCTCCATAAAGCACTCGGTTGCATGGGTATGAATTATAAGCACCTGAGGTTTTGAGTTTTTTTGAATTTTTATTTTAGTACCCTTTTCAAGCTCTGACTTAATGTCAATCTTTGCCCCCGAGGTGTTTTTTATATAGACATTATTGTAGGAAAGCTTTGCTGAATAAGGAGAAATTGCCTGCTCATATATTTTGCCCAGAGCGTTTGATAAATCTGCACCTACCGCAACGCTTTCTTTTGAGCTTTGAGCATTGGATGAATCGCTTTCAACGGGAGCAGAGGAGGTCGTTTCGGCCTTACTGTAAGATTCCGAAGAGGCTGATATTACAGAAGATGTAAAAAGGACTGTACCATTCTCACCAAGTTTTATATCGACATATATATATCCACAGTAAACAACGGTTAATACGCTTACAAGAAATGAGCATAAAAGTACGGCATAGTTCTTAAAGTTAGACATGGCATATCGCCTCCCTCCACTTTAAAGGGTATGCCCACTATTTTTAAATTAGACCTTGTATAATATCTAAATCAAGGTTTGGTTGGAGGGCTAAATTCAGGGCGTTAGAGATAAGAGAGGCAGCACGAAGAATACATAAATCTATATCCCTGTGGGTGACAACAAGCCCTCCGCCTAAATCTGTAACGGTGGGAACACCTACCGAAATTACGGGCACCCCCATAGTGTTTTTGCTTATTTCCTTTCGGCTGTTGCCAACACCCGAGCCGGGATTTATACCGCTGTTGCTTATTTGAACAGAGGTGCATATTCTGTTTTTATCGGCGGCGGCAAGAGCATCTATTACAATTATACAGCAAGGGTTTAATCGGCTGCTTACGCCTAAAATTATTTCCTCGGTTTCAATGCCAGTTCTACCAAGCACCCCGGGACTTATTGCTGCCACCGAACGAAGAAAAGGCAGATTAAGCCCTTGTTGTAGCTCCTTTCCAATATGCCTGGTTGCGAAAATGCCGTTTACTGCCTTGGGACCGAGAGCATCGGCGGTTATATCGTTATTCCCAAGCCCTGCTATTAAAACCGTGTCCTCGCACTTTGGAAGAAGTCTTGTAAGCTCATCTGCGATTGCCGACGCTGTCGTATTATCTACATCGGGCAGAAGATTAAGGCGGGGGACACAAACCGTAACATAATTGCCGCAAGGCTTGTTAAGCTTTTTTGCCGAGCCTTCATCGGTTATTTCAACCCTTTCTATCTTAAAACTACCCTTATCCTCCACAGAGGTTTTAACACCCGAAAGGGTTCCCTTAAAGTCTCTTGCCGATTCAAAAGCCAAATCTGTTCTACGCATTTTTTATTCCTTTCAAACTTTTTTAAAAAAAACTTGCTTTTTGGTCTGTTTTGTGTTAGTATTACTATTGCTCTAAGTTTAAATAGGGGAGGTGTCACTATGCCCAATATTAAATCCGCTAAAAAACGTGTATTGGTAAGTGCTGCTAACTACGAGCGTAATAAGGCATATCGCTCTGCTCTTCGCACCGCAGTTAAAAAGGCTAACTCAGCTATTGAGTCGGGTGCGGCTGATGCAGATGTTGCTGTAAAGGCTGCTGTTAAGAAGATTGACCAGGCTACCGCTAAGGGAATTATTCATAAGAACACAGCAGGCAGAAAGAAATCAGCTTTGGTATGCAAGTTAAATAAAGCTAAGGCTTAAAAATTTGCCTTTGACGGACTCTGTACCGTTAGTACAGAGTCTGTTTACAGCTTTATTGCCGCACCGTATGTTTACGGTGCTTTCTTTTTTATTATGGTGTTTTTTTTGCAGTTTATTTGTTGACAGACACTTATTACTGTGATAAAATTTGTTTGCTGAATAAAGGTCGTAAAGTTCCCCTTTTTTTAAAGGGAATTAAAAAGGAATAGAAGTGTAACTCTTCAACGAACTCGTCGCCGTGACGGATGAGTCGGTTTTCTTTATGCCACTGACATTTTTGTTGGGAAGGTGAAAATTCGGCGTTTGAATCCTAAGTCGGAAGACTTGCTTTACGATATCACTGCAAGGAAGCCACGAGTAATTGGCGGCAGTACATATTTTATCCACCGAATTTTTACGGCGGGTATAATTTGTGTTACGCTCTTCTTTGCAGTATTTTCACAAATACTCAAAGAGGAGTTTTTATTATGACAACAACAAAATCGACAAGACTTGCGGCACTGCTTTTAAGCCTAATTTTAGCAACAGCATTTCTGCTTACAGGGTGTTCTAAGACTTCTGAGGGCATAAAAAATATAACCGTTAGCATTGTCTATGCCGACGGCGAAAGTGAGAATATCAGCATTACCACCGAGAAAAAATTTTTAGCCGATGCTCTCATAGAAGAAGGAATCATAGAATATAACAAGACGGGGCTTTACACCACCATAAACGGAGTTACTGCCGATTACAACAAGGATAAGAGCTGGTGGTGCTTAACAAAGGGCGGCAAAGAGGTCTTTGAGGGGTTTAACACACAGGCTATTTCAGACGGTGATATCTTTGAAATCACCTACACGGTAAACTAAATGAAAAGGATAAGTTTAAAAGAGCTTTTAGTTTTAACGATTTTTGGACCCTTGTTGTTTTCACTTAAACTTTTATTGGAAATATTACCCAACATAGAGCCGATTTCTCTTCTTTTAATGGTATTTACCTACCGCTTTGGGCTTAAAGCACTTATTCCTACCTATATTTATGTGGGGCTTGATGTTTTTCTTCACGGAATAAATATTTGGAATGTGATGTATCTTTACGTTTGGGCGATTATTGTTTTTGCGGTACTGCCGCTTCGTAAAATCCGAAAGGGCTTAGTTTTTGCGGTAGTTTCGGGACTGTATGGGCTGTCTTTTGGATTTTTGTGCTCATTAACCTATATATTTAGCTTTGGGGTTGAATTTGCTTTTGCTTGGTTTATAAAAGGTCTTCCTTATGACCTTATTCACTGTGTAGGCAATTTTTGTTTTGCACTATTCCTTTATATCCCTCTTACAAAGGTTATGGATAAAATCAAGCTGTAAAAGATACTATAAATATTAAAAACCCACTCGCATTTTATTTGCGAGTGGGCTTTTACTTTGTTTGTTACTATTTAACTATGTCTTTCGAACGGTTTACGTATGAGGTGTGGAGAATCTTGTGAGCTTTGTGGCTGCCCGGTTTTTCGAAGTACTCTTCATAGAGTGCTTTCACAACGGGACTCTCGTGAGATTTTCTCAGTACGTTTGCCTCGTCATAGCTGTAAAGTGCCTTTGCACGCTCTGCGCGAAGGTCGATATTCTGGCGTACAGAGGTCGGCTGAATGGGTTGACCGCCGCCGTTTACGCAGCCTCCGGGACAACACATTACCTCAATAAAGTGGTAATTCTTTTCGCCGTTCTCAACTGCGGTGAGAACCTTATCAACCGCGTCAAGTCCGCTGACAACGCAGATATTAACATCCATTCCTGCAACATTTAAGGTTGCTTCCTTAACCGATTCCATTCCGCGAACTGCTTCGAACTCTACCTTATCAAGAGCTTTACCTTCAAGAACCTCTACAACGGTACGAAGAGCTGCCTCCATAACACCTCCGGTAACACCGAAGATAACCGCTGCACCTGTTGACTCGCCAAGCGGAGAATCAAACTGTTCATCGGGAAGATTTACAAAGTCAATGCGAGCTCTCTTTATCATACGAGCAAGCTCACGAGTGGTGATTGAAATATCAACATCTGCAACGCCTGCTGCATCCTGGTCATCACGGCCAATCTCAAACTTCTTGGCAGTACAGGGCATAACAGAAACAGAAACAATATTCTCAGGAGCAATTCCGTTCTTCTCTGCATACCAGGTCTTAATAACAGCACCAAACATCTGTTGAGGAGACTTACAGGTAGAAAGATTGGGAAGCATAGCAGGATGATACATTTCACAGAACTTAATCCATCCGGGTGAGCAAGAGGTAATCATCGGGAGAGCGCCGCCGTTCTTAACTCTGTCAATAAACTCAGTTCCCTCTTCCATGATTGTAAGGTCGGCACTTACATTGGTGTCGAACACCTTATCAAAGCCAAGTCTGCGGAGTGCGGCAATCATCTTGCCCTCAACGCCTGTGCCGATAGGCATACCGAACTCCTCGCCCAGAGCAGCTCTTACAGCGGGTGCGGTTTGAACGATAACAACCTTTTCAGGATTGTTAAGAGCCTCAAATACCTTATCTGTGTCATCCTTTTCACGCAGAGCACCTGTCGGGCAGTTTACTATACACTGTCCGCAGGATACGCATCCAACCTGATTTAAGGGAAGATTAAATCCGCAGGAAATATTAGTATCAATACCGCGGTCGTTAGCACCGATAACCGATACCTTCTGAGCCTTACAAGCGGCAACGCAACGGCGGCAAAGGATACACTTATTATTGTCGCGAATCATATGAGGAGCAGAGCAGTCAAGCTCATACTCAGGCTTCATACCGTCGAATTTTGCCTCGTCGGTAATACCGTAGTCATTACAAAGAGCCTGGAATTCACAGTTACCCGAGCGTACGCAGGAAAGACACTTGCGCTCGTGGGTGGAGAGCATAAGCTCCAAGGTTGTTCTTCTTGACTTTTGAACCTCAACCGAGTTGGTTTTAACCTCCATACCCTCGGTTACGGGATAAACACAGGAAGCAACTATTCTGAAACCGCGTCCCTCGTTTACCTCAACAACGCAGATACGGCAAGCGCCTATCTCGTTGCATTCCTTCATAAAGCAAAGAGTGGGAATTTCGATACCGACCTGACGGGCAGCTTCGAGAATTGTGGAACCGGCAGGTACGGAGACTTCCATACCGTCGATTTTAAGATTAATCATTTTAGCCATAGTATGTTTCTCCTTCCTTAACCTTTTGAAATAGCCTTAAATTTACATCCGCTGATACAAGCACCGCATTTTACGCACTTAGCAGGGTCAATCTCCCAAGCGGGAAGCTTTTTGCCGGGTGCAATATAGTCGGTCTTTGTAATAGCGTCGGCAGGACAGTTGCGTGCGCAAAGTCCGCAGCCGATACATTTTTCCTTATCGATTGAGAAGGTGAGCAGGCTCTTACATACGCCTGCGGGGCACTTCTTATCGACGATATGAGCAACATATTCATCTCTGAAAAAGTGGAGTGTTGAAAGCACGGGGTTGGGAGCAGTTTGACCAAGTCCGCAAAGAGCGTTCTTCTTTATGTAATGACAAAGCTCTTCCATTTTATCAAGGTCTTCAAGTGTAGCCTTACCCTCGGTAATCTTATTAAGCATTTCAAGAAGTCTTTGTGTACCTACACGGCAGGGAGTACATTTACCGCAGGACTCATCAACCGTAAATTCAAGGAAGAACTTGGCGATGTCAACCATACAGCTGTCCTCATCCATTACTATAAGACCGCCAGAGCCCATCATTGAGCCGATAGACAAAAGATTGTCGTAGTCTATCGGAATATCAAGATGCTGGGCAGGAATACACCCGCCCGAAGGACCGCCTGTCTGGGCTGCCTTGAACTTCTTGCCGCCGGGGATACCGCCGCCGATTTCTTCAACGATTTGGCGAAGCGTTGTTCCCATAGGAACCTCAACAAGTCCTGTGTTCTTAATATTTCCGCCGAGAGCGAAAACCTTTGTTCCCTTTGATTTTTCTGTTCCCATAGATGAGAACCATTCAGCACCTTTTAGGATAATCTGAGGAATGTTTGCATAGGTTTCAACATTGTTAAGAACGGTAGGCTTTCCGAAAAGACCCTTAACTGCGGGGAAGGGAGGACGGGGTCTCGGCTCGCCGCGATGACCTTCGATAGAGGTCATAAGAGCGGTTTCCTCACCGCAAACGAATGCGCCTGCACCGAGGCGGATTTCCATATCGAAATCAAAGCCTGTGCCGAAAATATTTTTACCGAGAAGACCATATTCACGAGCCTGACCAATAGCAATTCCAAGACGGGAAACGGCAATCGGATACTCAGCACGGACATAAACAAAGCCCTTATTTGCGCCAATTGCATAAGCAGCAATAGCCATTGCCTCGATAAGAGCGTGCGGGTCGCCTTCAAGAACAGAACGGTCCATGAATGCGCCGGGGTCACCCTCGTCGGCGTTACAAGCAACAAACTTCTGGTCTGCATCCTTAACAAGATTGCGGGCGAGTTCCCACTTTTTACCTGTGGGGAAGCCTGCGCCTCCGCGACCGCGAAGACCTGATGCTAAAACGGTTTCAATAACCTGGTCGGGTGTCATTTCGGTAAGAGCCTTACCGAGAGCGGCATAACCGTCCATAGCGATATACTCATCAATGTTTTCAGGGTTGATAACACCGCAGTTGCGAAGAGCAACGCGCTTTTGTGCCTTATAGAAGGCGGTGTCGTTAAGGGAAGCGTGCTCGGGAGCAGCCTCTGCCTTATCACCTGTGTCGTTGTAAACAAGATGGTCAACAACACGGCCCTTTAAAAGATGCTCGGAAACGATTTCCTTAACATCCTCAGGTGTAACTCTGGAATAAAATGTTCCGTCCGGATGGACAATAACAACGGGGCCGAGTGCGCAAAGACCGAAACATCCGGTTTGAACAATCTTGACCTCTTCGGTAAGGCCCTGTGCCGCAAGAGCATCGTCAAATGCAGCTTGAATGGACTTAGAGCCCGAAGATGTACAGCCTGTACCGCCACAAATCAGTACGTGTGCACGAATCATAATAAAACCTCCTAAATTTTGCCTTTATACTAACGGTTTTATACCGCTGGTCTATTTAATAATGTATTCTTCAACAACCTTGCCGCCTTTGAGGTGGCGCTCGATAACTTCGGCTGCTTTTTCAGGTGTCATCTTTACATAGGTGACCTTTTCTTTGTCTGCTTCGTAGATTTCTACAACAGGCTCATACTGACAAATGCCGATACAGCCGGTCTGTGTAACCGTAACGTTAGCCGAAAGCCCTGCATTGTTAATTCCTTCAACAAATGCCGAAAGAACGGGTCTTGCTCCTGCTGCAATACCGCAGGTAGCCATGCCGACAACAACGCGAATTTGGGAGCTTCCTTCACGGAGAACAACCTTGTCCTTCATCTTGTCTCTTATTGCTGCGAGTTCTGCCAATGATTTCATAGTTTTTGTTCCTTTCCTATGTTAATTTGTTGTTTATTGACTGTATTGCTCATTAAGGTATTCCTTTATCCAAAGAATCACTTCAATGCTGTTTAGGGGTACATCTTTAAGGACTGCTCTAAGCTCCTTTGTGTCCAGAGAAACCGTTTTTTCATCGGTTTTGTGCACAAAAACAAGCTCGATATCAGGATTACACTGAATAAGCGTAACCACCGTTTCAACTATGTTGCCAAGCGGCACCGAATCAATATGATTCTTAAAAAAACTTGCCGAAGTGGTAGTGCCGTGGGTTTCGGGAAAATCCTTAAAATGTCTTGATGTTATTTCAAAGCTGCCGCCTGTTTGCTCCGCCGCCAGTTTCAAAAGCGGAATGCCCAGACCGACAGGTCTTGTTGTTCTTGTAGTTGTAAAGGGATTTGTAACCTGTTTTAGAAAATCAGGAGGCATACCCTTTCCGTTATCTGAAATGCTAAAACTAAGGCTGTCCGCCGTTTCGCAAATCTCTATATTAATTTCGGTTGCCTTAGCCTTAACAGAGTTTTCGGCAATATCAAGTATGTTGAGGGATAATTCCTTCATGCTTTCCTCCTCAAATACTCAAAAAGTCTTTTTCTTACAAGCTCGCTTGAATAGGGTTCATCGTCAAGTTCGATAAAATTTTCGGCATCTCTTATATCCCAAAGATAATGGGCGTCCGAGCCTACTAATCTAATCTTACCTTTTAAATTCTTGAAACGGTTTTCATATTCATCGGCTGACTTTGAGTCATAAAGCTCAAAGCATCCAAAGTCATATTCAGAAGGGAAGTCACCTAATATTGCCACTATTCCGTTTGAGGTGCGGTCAATATGCGCCGGATAGCAAACACCGTTAAAGGATGCTACCAATAAGGGAACCTGTTCAATAGAAATGTCGGTAGCCTGAATAAGAAGAAGCTCTTCCTCACCGAGCAGATTATCCTCTTCATCCACAACTAGCTGTCTGCCGAAAATATCGGCTCTGTTTTTTATCTCAGGTTTATGAGAATCAACCTCTTGCCCAAAGGCAAGCGCATCTTCAAGCCTTTCAAACAGACATATAACATGTATATCCTCTGCCGTTGTCAGCTCCATCCCTGCGACCGCAATAAGACCGTAACGCTTTGCCGCCTTAAAAAAGGCAGGGCAGTTTTTCACTGAATTATGGTCGCAAAGAGCAACTATATTAAGTCCTGCAAGTGTTGCGGTACCTGCTATATTTGCAGGAGTCATATCATCATCACCGCAAGGAGAAAGGCAGGAATGAATATGAAAATCGTAATAATACTTACTCATACGAGCAGCTCCGCTATCTCGGTCGATAGAGTATATGCACTTTTTTTAGAAGAGAGAATGTTAATTTTTCTCTCCTGTGCGGCTTGTTTAACCTCCTCATCAACCAATACGCCCTCTGCAAGCAGTATGCAGGCGGTGTCGCAAAGCGTTGCAACAGCAACAATATTGATATTTGACATAATGGTAATCCATATATCTCCCGTTTTTGCCGCGCCCATTACCCAGCTTAGCAAATCGCCTATATAGCAGCCGGTAATTTCACGGTTACTGTCGGGAACCACAACGGCATCAAGCATTAATTTTTCTTTAAGCTTTTCAACCGTCATTCTTATCACCCTTTGTCAGTGTTTTAATTCTTTTAATAACGCAGTCATCTATACTGCATTCGCCTCTTACAATATCCTCGGCAAGAGCACGGCAGTTAGGTGCGCCGCACGCTCCGCAGTCTGTACCCGGAAGGGTATCGCGTATAGCCTGCATTTTTGACATCATTTTCATCGACTCGCCTATGTTGTCGGCAAGGCGGTTCATCGGAGTATATTCGGGAACATCCTCAAAGAAGGTGTCCTCGGGGATAAACTCTCTGCCCTCGTGAAAATTCTGTGATACCGGCAAATATCTGCGCAGTGTTTGAAGCCTTGCTTTTGAAATAAAGGCGTTTTCCATTGTAAGCACCCCGCCGACACAGCCTCCTGTGCAGGCATTAAGCTCAATAAACTCAATGCTCGGTATACTTCCGTTTTCGACCTGGTCAAGAATCTTTATGCAGTTTTCTATTCCGTCAGCTGCAAGGTATTTTTCATTAAAAATTGCCGCCGATTCGCCGCCCGATGTAGCCCAGCTGATTCCTATAACGCCTGAGCGAGAAAGGGGCATAGGGGGCATTTTTCTTTGCATAAGGTTTATTAGCTGAAAGTAGATATCACTAATGGATACTACACAGTCAACCTCGCTCTTATAACTGCCAAAGCCGTTTTTTACATAGCTTGCTTTTGCAGGACAGGGGGAGACAAAGCACACTCCTATATCCGAGGGCTCAAGCTCGGGATGTTCTCTTAAAGCTCTGCGCCGCGCTCTTTTTGCCGCAATCTCCATAGGAGGAAGCAAAGGCAACAGGTTATCCTTTAAATAGGGAAATCTCAGCGCAATAAGGCGCGCAATAACCGGACAGGCTAAACTGATTACCGGTTTTTTAATGCCTTCCGTTTGCAGATATTTTCTTGTATATTCACTTACAAGCTCAGCGGCTCTGGAAACCTCATAAACATCATCAAAGCCCATATCCAGAAAGCCCTGCAAAACATAGTCAACATCATTAAGCTCTTCAAACTGACCGTAAAGAGAGGGGGCAGGCAAAACAATTTTATACTTAAATCTATCCATTTTGGACAGCTTGCTGCATACCGCCTTTTTTGCGTGGTGCGGACACACCTTTATACACTCACCACAATCGATACATCTGTCTGCATTGATGACAGCGTGACCGTCCCGAACTCTTATAGCTTCGGTAGGACAGTGACGAAGGCAGGTGGTGCAGCCTGTGCATTTTTTAATGTCAAGAGCAACCGAATGTTTGTATGTATTCATACTTAAAAATTAACCCTCATCGTAATTTTAGTGCCTTTGCCTAGTTTGGTATCAATACCCATAAAATCAGTGTGCTTTTTCATGTTTGGAAGACCCATGCCTGCACCGAAGCCCAGAGAACGTATCTGGTCGGGTGCGGTAGAAAAGCCCTCCTGCATAGCAAGTTCAACATTAGCGATACCGGGGCCGTTATCTGTCAGGACAATCTCTATCATATTCTCATAGACAAAGACATCTGCCTCTCCGCCGCCGGCGTGAATAACCATATTTATTTCACCCTCATACATAGCGATAGAAACTCTTCTGATTATTTCGGGTGAAATCCCAAGCTGTCGGAGATTTTTCTTCACCGCGACAGATGCCTGACCTGCCATTGTGAAGTTTTCTCCGTCAACCGTAAAGTGAAATTTTACAGTCTCAGTCATTTACCTCTCCGCTACCTTTCAAGCCTTTTGCATAAAGCTTTCCGCAGGTTTCAAACATACGGAACTTGGTCGATAAAACAGCAATACCGCTCTCCTTTGCCAGCGCAACCACTTCATCGGTCAGCTTTTTAGCACGGACAAAGACAACGCAAGGCATATCAAGCATTAAAGCGGTGCGTATAGCCTGAGGATTGACAAGTCCTGTCAGCAGTACCGACTTTTCTCTTGCAAATGCAAGAACGTCGCTCATCATATCGCTTCCAAAGGCAGAGGTTGTTTCGCGGTTTAGAAATTCCTGTCCGAAAATTACCTCGGCATCGAGAATTTCTTTAATTTCACTTATTTTCATACCTATATCCTTTATTAAATGTTAATTAGAGGGATTAGTCCTGATATTTTGCAAGTATTCCGTCGATATCCTTTTCTGTAAGGCGTCCGTAAACCTCATCGTTGACGGTAAGCACGGGAGCAAGTCCGCAAGCACCGATACAACGGCAAGCCTCCAAAGAGAACTTTCCGTCAGGAGTACATTCACCAGGCTCAATTCCGAGCACCTCTGTGAGACGGTCAACAAGCTTTTGAGCTCCCTTTACATAGCAAGCTGTACCAAGACAAACCGAAATATTGTACTTACCCTTAGGAGAGAGTGCAAACTGTGAATAGAAGGTAGCCACTCCGTAAACCTGTTCTACCGAAATTCCAAGGCCTTCGGCAATCATTTGCTGTACCTCTAAGGGCAGATAACCGTAGATTTCCTGTGCTTCCTGCATTATCTGCATAAGGCATCCTTCAATATGCTTTCTTTCCTCAATAACAGCTTTGAGCTTTGCCTCCTGCTCGGCAGTACCGTTAAAAGGTATTGAGCTGATATGTTTTTTCATAAAGTTTTCCTCCTGATAAATTACATTCTGCAAGCGGGTGAAAGCACTCGGTTTGCATGCTTGTTAAAATTATAACATAACCGCACCGAAAAGTCCATACCTAAATGCAGTATAAAATAAAAAATTTGTCAAAAAAAGAGAGGACTTAAAGTTTCAAGTCCTCTAAATGCTTTTACATATTAAAATTAAAGTGCGCAGACGGTATAAGGCACCGCTGAAAACAGGTCAGGTCGGTGGGTAACCGCAATTATGAGCTTATCCTTATACTCCTTACAAATTTCTGCGATTATGCGTTTTGCAAGGGTGTCATCAACACCTGCAAAGGCTTCATCCAAAAGCAACACATCCCCGCCGAAAGCCAGTGCGCGAGCTATCGAAACTCTGCGCTTCATACCGCCCGAAAGCTCGGACGGGTAAAGGTTGTGGGTATCCGTTAGCCCCATTTGCGAAAGCCGCTCTTTTGCAGAAGCTCTGTTTGATACAAGCTCAACATTTTTCAGAGCAGTAAGGCTCGGTACAAGACGGTCCTCTTGAAATACCACCGATATTTCGGCACCGCCTGTGTCTACCTCACCGCTGTTTGGCGTAGTAAGTCCCAAAATAACACGCGTAAGCGTGGTTTTTCCGCTCCCCGACGTCCCTGTTATAAGTACAACGCCTTTTTTTGGGAAGGTAAAGGAAAATTTATCCAAAACTAGCCTTTCGTCAAAAGAAACCGATATATTTTTAAGCATAATCATTTTGCTTTACCCTCCTTTTTTAAAAAAGGACGTTTTATTGCCTTAGTGCTTGCGCTTCTTTCAAAAATCAGCTTAAACACACCCTCAAAAACCAAGCTTAGAATAATAACAGTTACCGTGAAGACCAAAACATCGGCCGTTTCAAGCAGCATTCT
>JAFXIJ010000024.1 GCA_017533175.1 Clostridia bacterium | reverse complement strand
TTAATTATCATAGGATATCCGATTTCCTTTTCGGCGCGGGATAAAACAGCCTCTTTTTCCATAGCGTACTCTTTTGCATAGAAGGTAATGCAGTCAAGCACCGGAAGGTTTGCCGCCTTCATAACATGCTTAAACACAGCCTTATCCATTCCAACAGAGGAGGAGAGAACATCACAGCCCACATAGGGAAGACCTAAAAATTCAAGGTGTCCTTGCAGGGTGCCGTCCTCACAGTTTGTGCCGTGAACAACGGGGAAAGCAACATTTATGATTACATCCTTTTTCTTTCTTAAAAAGCCACCGTTCAAATAATGCATTACAACATCATTTCCCACCCTTAAAAGTGTAACGGGAGAGGAGCTTTTTACAAGAGCGTCGATATTGCGAAAGGACTCAATATCAAGCATAGCCTCACTTGTGTACATTTCACCCGATTTTGTCACATAAATAGGCATGATATCATATTTTTCGGTATCTGCCGAGCGCATTGCCTGAACCGCCGAGATAATAGACACCTCGTGTTCAACAGAGCGGCAACCGAAGATAAAAGCGACTGTTGTTTTCATAAAAAATCATATCCTTTCGAATATATTGGTGCCGTTTGCCACGGCTAGTTTAGATAATTGTCGGGCAGGTCGTTTTCAAGCAGAACGACCGTGTCCTTGTCCGCAAAGGTAGAATATATCTCCATAGCATTTTTAAAGGAGCCGGCAATAAATAAATTGCTTTTGTCAAAATCGGTTTGCGAAACTCCGTCAGCTAATGGAACAGACCTCTTTTTACCAACAAGTATTATTTTATCGCAAACAGTAGCTGCCTTTTTGCCGAGAGCTAAATTGTATTCGTACTCTTTTTCGCCAAGCTCGACAAGACCGGGAGTTATAATCACCTTTTTCATACCCACAAACGAGTCAAGCACATTAACAGCCTCAATACAACCCTCGGGATTTGAATTGTAGGCATCGTCTATAAGAAGACTGCCTGCTACCGAGGTTTTAAGTTCAAGCCGATGCTCAACAGGACTGATTCGACCTACCGAGAAAGCAATATCCTTTAAGGGAACGCCAAGATTGTAAGCGAGAGAAGAAGCACCGAGTATGTTTAGAACATTGTGTCTGCCGAGCAGCTTTGAGCTAACCCTTATTCTTTCATTATCGCAAACAAGGTCAAAGCAAACACCATCTCTGCCACCTACTATATTTTCCGCCTTAAAGCAAAACTCCTCGTTGGTACCGTAAAGCGTAACTAAGGCTCCGCGTTCTTTTATTATTTGATTGTCACCGTTTGCAAAAAGCATACCGCCCTTTTTGTTTACTGCGTCTGCAAGCTCAAACTTTGTATCGGCAACCGTTTCTATACTGCCGAAGGTGTCAAGATGCTGAGGACCTACCGAGGTGATAATTCCGTGGTCGGGATTTACGATATCACAAATTTCTTTAATATCGCCCTTTTTCTTTGCACCCATTTCGCAGATGAAAATTTCGGTATCGGCACGCAGCTTTTCGCGGATTGTGCGAACCACCCCCATAGGAGTATTAAAGCTTTCGGGAGTGTGTAGGACATTATATTTTTCACTTAAAATTCTGGATAAAATATACTTTGTGCCTGTTTTTCCGTAAGAGCCGGTTATTCCTACAACCTTAATATCTCGTACAGATGTAAGAATTTTTTTAGCATCCTTTATATAATGGCTTGAAATTGCCTTCTCGACAGGTTTTAATGCAACAAGTGAGAAAAGGCACAAAAGCTCGGGAATAAAAATTAAAAGATATAGAGAACTTATTACAATAAGCTGTAAAATGCCGTCCGAAAGAAGCGCCGCCGCGCCAAGTCCTAAGAGGAAAACTGAGCAAAAGAAAAACATTCTTTTAATTCTTGCGGTAAAGACAAGCTTCTTTATTGATTTTGAGTTTAACAGACAAGCTTTCCAACCGAAATATAGCGCACAACCCGAAAAAAGAAGCAGGCTTTCAAGCATCATTTCGGTTCCAAGCACTGCCGCCCAAGCAAGAAGACCAATTAAAATTGCTTTTAAGACCAAGTGCAAGGGACGGATGCTGCCTTTAAGCCAACCAAAATATCGGTTAGCATAGTAGGAGTTTTGCTGTAACATCTGGTATTGTCTTACAAGCGCCATTAAGGCGGATACAATGCCAAGCAACAAAATTAAAGCGTTTTCAATCATATAAGAACCTCGTAAATTTTAGATAAAGCTGTTAATTATCGCATTTGCCTCATAGGGTTTTTCACAAAATGAAAAATGCCCCGTACCTTTAATTACACAAAGCCCTGCGTCGGGAATAAGCTTCTCTATCGTTTTTGCATCTTCAAGGGGAGTTGCCGTATCGTTTTCGCCCCATATCAAAAGCGAGGGGCATTTAATGTTCGGCAAAAGCTCGCGAATATCGGTGTTCACAAGGGATACAAGGGTTTTGCGAAGAACCTCGGGTGCTGAGTTATAATCGGCACTGCCGTAGTGCTTGCGGGCTTTATCCAGAAGCCCTGCGGAAAAGTTTTTAATAAGCGGTAAAGTAAGCACTCTCTTTATGACCTTAAAGCTCTTTGCTTTAAGCTTTTGCTTTAAGCTTTTTTTGGGAATAAGTCCCGCCGCATCAAGCAAAACTATCTTATGAGGCTTTACCATACCGGTTGCGGTCATATAAAGTGTAACTCTGCCGCCGTGGGAATGACCTATCATAATTGGGTCTTTAAGGTCAACCGCTTCGATAAATTTGAGAACAAAGTCGCAATAGTCTTGGAGGGTCCAAGGCTCCTTCATTATATCGCTGCCACCGCAACCCGGGAAATCGGGCGCAACCAAGCGACATCTGCCTTTAAGAGTGGCAATGATTCCACGATATACATCCAGCGAAGAACCCCAGCCGTGAAGAAGCAGAACGGGAGTGCCGCTGCCCTCATCGGTATATTTAATTCTTAGTCCGTTAATAACAATTTCCATAAACTTGTCACCTTAGGGTAGAGCGAATAATCCGAACTCCGTTTTAAAAAGGCGGATTTTCGCTTATTCTTTGTTAAAATACTCGCAAATACACAAAGTATTTGCTGCGTTTTACGCCTCGACTAAACCAAAATCCGTACTTTTCAAAATCTTCACCTCAAAGGCAGAAGATTTTGTGGGATTTTTATTCGAGCCGGATGCAGCAAGGCTGTCGCCTTGCAAGAACGAATCGGGTAAAAAGCACCGAAATATACGCCTTTGCGGCGGGTTCGGATTATTTGTTCTACCCTATACAGAACTATTATACCAAATTATTCTAGAAAAAAGAAGAA
Source organism: Clostridia bacterium (assembly GCA_017533175.1). GTDB lineage: Bacteria > Bacillota > Clostridia > Oscillospirales > Acutalibacteraceae > SFWF01. The sequence continues at coordinate 475 of JAFXIJ010000024.1, read as the reverse complement.
TTTTTTTTGCTTTTATAGAAAATATAAAAATACCAATTTTTTCATTTACTTTAAGGAGAAAAAGATGTATAATAAAATAGTATTGATTTCTAAGAGCGGAGGTGCTTATAATTGGCAAAGAAAATGGTTGACGAAATAAAAAATGCCGAAGCCAAGGGACAGCGTATAATTGAAAAAGCAAGACTTTCGGCAAAGGAGCTTTTAGCCGATACAGAGAGTAGGGCTAAGGAGCTGCTTGAAGCCACCAAAAAGCAAGCAATAAAGGATTCCGACAAAATCATAAGCGACGCCGAAGCCGTTGCCGACTCGATAAAGGCAGAGGCTGAAAGACTCAGCTGGTCAGAGGGAGAGAAAATCTCCAAAAAGGCTGATAAGAAAAGAACAGAAGCCGTAAAAAAGGCTATAACAGTCATAACGGGCTAAGTCATTTAACTTTTTAAAGGTGGTGATAAGACTTGTCAAAGCTGAATATGAC
>JAFXIJ010000023.1 GCA_017533175.1 Clostridia bacterium | reverse complement strand
GAAAGACCTCTTATTGTTACTACATATATGCCAAAGGTGAGAGGCGTGGCAATAGTCTGCAACCTTACAAGCGCGCAAATTAAAGAAGATATACAAGGTGCCGTTATGGCGGCACTTGATATAACATCGAGAAAGATATTTATATCTGATAAAAAAGGAGAATAGATATGAAAAAAGGTAAAGTCTTCGGAAAAACACAAATTGCACTTGCGGTGATGGTTGTTGCTTTGGGCGCGGCTGTCTGGCTGAATATGAAATATTCGACAGCGTCAACCGCAGGGACAACCGACAGCTCATCAAAGTATTTAGGTCAGGCGGAATATGTAAATGCCGAAGTTAGCCTCGAAGAAGACTCTATTGATAAATACTTCGCCAACCTTAAAAAAGAGCGTAAGGAAGCACGTGATGAGGCAATAGGCATAATTGAAGAATCACTTGCCAACACGGGTATCTCGGCAGACGAGAGAGAAAAATTACTTTTAAAAAGTCAAGAATTTGCCGACCGCACCGAGAAGGAAGCGGCAATCGAGACCATACTTAAAGCAAAGGGCTTTTATAATGTCGTAGTAGTTATAGGAGATGACGATGTAAATATTGTAACCTTGTGCGATAAACTTGAAAGCAGCGAAACGGCTCAGATAAGGGATGCAGTTATGTCTCAGACCGACTTTTCGGCAAGCAAAATAAAAATTGTTACCATGACCAAGAGCGATGTTTTAAATGCCTTAAAATAAACTTTTTCAAAAAAAACTTTTCATTTTGAAAAAATATGGTATAATATTGGTAAAGGAAAATAAACTGCGGTTATAATGTCAAAGACGGAGGTAGTAAAAATGGCAGAAGTAAGCGGACTTAGCATAAATATTGAAGTAATCGAAAGCATGGCGTCGATAGCTGCGTTGGAGGTTGCAGGAGTGGATTCTCTGGCGGCAAGAAACATTGATTTAAAAAAGGCTGTTTCGGGCAAATCGGTTTTCAAGGCTGTAAGGGCAGAGGTTAAAAACGGCGCAGTTATAATTAATGTGTATATTCGCTTGGCAAAGGATGCCAATGCAAAGCAGGTAGCCGAAGCAGTTCAGGGAAATGTCAAGGATAAGGTTCAAACAATGACAGGCAATGCAATTACGGGAGTAAATGTCTATGTTGCCGATGTAATTATCGAAGAAGAAAACTAATTAAATTAAAAAAATGCACCAACCGTGGTTGGTGCATTTTTAATTTATCCTACTGTGTCCTGATAGTTGTCATCGTAAGGGTTTTCTTCTTCACCCTTATAGCTGTTGATATATACGGTCAGAGCATCATCAAGTGAAACCTTGTCGCCCTCATTATAGGTGGCACGGAGAACTACCGAGGGGGTTGCCGTGTCATCGTATATTTCATTGGTAAATTCAATATTTTGAGGCAAGAAGCCAGCCTCTAAGAGTACAATATAAGCCTCTTTTTGTTCAAGACCTAAAATCTTAGGCATAGATACCGTGGAAGGACCAAGACTTACATAAAGACCGATTTCGGTATCCTTAACAACCTTTTTACCCGGGTCAATTGTCTGCCGTGTAACCTGACCGCGAGGAAGGTCTGAATACTCCTTACCAACAATGAAAATCTCAAAGCGTTCATTCAGCTCGTCGTTGTCCATAATCTCGGCATAGGTCATTTTTGAGTAGTTGGGTACTTCATATGTCTTAGCTTCGGGGTCGGGATCAACATTTGGGTCCTGCTCTCCTGGAAGCGAGAATGAAGGAGTATAATAGCTGTCGGCAGAAGAAACAGAAGCTGTATCATCCTTACCGCCAAAAAGGTCCTTTCCTGCGGTCAAGAAGAGGATGATAAACAGTACTATAAATACCGATGCCGTAATAAGCGAAGCTATTATAGCGGTTTTTCCTGAGGATGTGGAATTTTTCTTAACCTCTACCTCCTCTTTGGGAGAATCAGGAGGAATTTCAAGCATCTGTTTTAGTCGATCCGCAGATGTGGTTCGCTGGGAGGGGTTTACCTTTAAGGTGTTGGCAATAGCACCAAGCACATTACGCGGTATTGTCTCGGTAACCTTTGCAGGAATAGAAAGACTGTCATTATTAATACGCTCGTTAGCGTCAGGCAGGGCAGTTCCTATAAGGCAACGGAACATAACTGCACCCAAAGCATAAATATCGCTCTTTTCATTCGAGTCGGCATTTAAATAACCATATTGTTCAGGTGCGGCATATCCCGATGATAATGCAACGGCAAAATCGGTACCGGAAATTTTTGAATCTTTTATACTAAAACCGGTAAGATAAAGCTTACCGTCTCGTCCGACTATAATGGTGTCGGGAGAGATTGCCCTGTGAACAATCCCTTTTTCGTGCAGTTCTCGCACCGAGGATAAAAGCGGCATAAATAAGGGACGTAGTTGTTCCCATTTTAAAGCACCGCCGTTTCTTAGCAAAAAGGCTTTAAGGGTTATACCCGAAACTGTTTGAGCAACCGAATAAACCGTTCCGTTTGCCTCAAAAACCTCAACCGTTTTAAGAATTGCGGTTGCAGGGCTCATAGCCTCCAAGGAAGTGAAAAGACTTACAAACTCGTTCATGCCACGGTTAAAAGCAAGGCCTTTATCTGCGGCAGGCGAGACGGTCATTCTGTCAGAACTGCGGACCGCAAGTCCTGTCGGGAAGTACTCACGAATATTAACAACAGCGTTAATATCGTTATCCCAACCTATGTAGGTGACACCGTCGCCACCCTCTTCAATAACCTTGCCGATTAAATATCTGTTGGCATTAATCCAGGTTCCTATTGAAAGAAGATGGCTGGGGTTATCCTTTGAAGAATCATATCCGCAAATTGAGCAGATTTTTTCCCCTCCGTTATCATTCATACAGCTCATACATAATCTGTCGGTATTTACCATAAGGCTCCCTCCGATTAAATTTAAAAAATTTAATTTTGCAAAAAGCCGATAAAATCGGCTTATCGAATCGCTTTTAAGCGTTTCGATATTCTATAATCATTATAGCATACATTAAAGAAAAAATCAAATTTATTTGCCGAGAGGTATAATTTTGCTGAAAACACAGGTGTGTTTTGAGGTTACGGCACGGTCCTCGTGCATAGAACCGAAATACCACTTTTTATATTCACAGCCCTGACCGATTTCTTCAAAATATCCGTTAAGCTTATTTATGCGGTCAACCGAGCCCTCGCGAAGCAGCATAGCGCTTTTCACAAGCTTTGGAGGCTCGTGTGTAATTATATAATCCACCTTGCAGGAAACATCGTCAAGGCGCTTTGCACCTTCCGCCATCTCCTTTGCAGAGGGCATTTCCTCTCTCCAATAAAGTCCCTGTTCTGCACGGATATCGCGGTCGTTACTTTCTCCGCCACCAAAGGTGAATATGCTGTTTCCGTCGATATTAAATATCTGACCGCGCATTAAATGTAACAAATTCCCCTGTATGCGATGCACCATGCCGCCCTTCCAGTAGGTTGTTCGGCAGGCGTTAATCTTATCGAAATTTTCATGAGTGCCGTCAATAAAGGCGACTGTGAATTTTCTTGAACCCAGATAATCCACCGCTTCTGTTTCAAATTTGCCGCCATTCCAAATATATCCGAAATCACCGCAAACAATAAGAATATCACCTGCTTTTAATTTTCTCCACTGTTTGTCATAAAGGCGGTTTTCAAGCCCGTGCATATCGCCGGTTACATAAATCATGGAAATTCTCCTTAATTTATTCTTTTATTTTTTGAAAAAATAATATATAATAAAATTATTACAACTATTATACAACAAGATTGGTGATAATTCTATGAAAAAAAGAATAATTTCATTAATTTTAATATTTATTATTGTATTTTCTCTGTTTTCACCCACAACAGCGTCTGCGTATCAAATAACGGGGGTGGACCTTCATTGTGAGGCCGCAATGCTGGTTTCTCTTGATACGGGAGATGTGCTTTTCACTAAAAATGCTCAAAAACGAATGTATCCCGCATCAATAACAACCCTTTTAACTGCTGTTGTTGTAATAGAAAGTGCAGAAGATTTTGAAAATGGAACTATTACCTATACAAAATCTGCAAACAACCTCATACTTGGCACAGGCTCGGTGGTGCTCGGCCTTAAAGTAGGAGAGGAAATCGCGGTTAAGGATGCTGTTGCCGCAACACTTGTCTCCTCCTGCGGAGATGCGGCATATGCCTTAGCCGAGCATATCGGCGGCTCAAAGGAAGGCTTTGCAGAGCTTATGAACCAAAAAGCGCAAGAAATAGGTCTTACCAATAGCCATTTTACAAATCCTATCGGACTTCACGATGAAGAACACTATTCAACCGCCGAGGACATCTACATCCTTGCAAAATATGCATTTTCAAATGAGTTTATAAAAAAGTGTCTTTCCTCTGCCTCCTACAAACTTGGAGCTACTAATATGCGACCTGAAAAGACAATAGTAACCTCGAATTTGATGATAAACCCAAACACATCAGTTTATTATAAACTTGCGGTTTGGGGAAAGACAGGGTTTACAGATGAGGCGGGAAGATGCCTTGTGAGCATCGCCTCAAATCAAGGATATAACTATATAGCGGTTACCTTGGGGACAGCAACCCCTGGCGGTGTTCGCTATGAGTTTTTGGATTCTGCCAATATGTTCCGCTGGGCGTTTAATAATTTTGAATACAAATCGGTTCTTGCTAAAAATACTCCTGTTGCCGAGGCAAAGGTGGAGCTTTCGTTTGAAACCGACCATGTAACCGTAGGACTTGAAGGCGGACTTGAAGCCTTGCTTCCGAAGGATGCCGATTCCTCGACCATTAAAATCAAGCCAAGACTTTCAAGCGATACCTTCAAAGCACCTATTGAAAAGGGACAAAAAATGGGCGAGGCGGATATTTATTATGCCGAGGAAAAAATCGGAACGGTAAACTTAGTTGCAACAAGGCAGGTAAAGGCAAACGGATTTTTAATTATAGCAAGGTCACTTAAAGATTTTTTAACCTCGACGGTTATGAAGATAGTTTATGTAGCGGTAGCCTTGGCAATAATTATATTTACGATAGTGGTTATTGAGATTAACCATAGTAAAAAACGTCACCGCAAGGTAAAGTACAAGCCCATCAGCAAGAAGGAAATAGACAAGGAATAGCACGACAACCCGACAGAACGTTCTGTCGGGTTGCGATTTATTTTGGCAGGAAGAGTGTAATTGCGTTTTGGATGTTTTCAATAACAGTATTTTCATCTGAAACAGCGTGCTCACCGTCAAGAGTCCAGTCTATTTTTGACTTGCTTTTGATTTTAAGGTTTGAAGCCTTAAAAAACTCTATATTTTTTTTGTTTTCAAGGTCTTTTCTGAGTATTGCGTCGATTATTTGTTGCAGATTTATTAAATTATCAGGCTTTTTAATGAGCAAAACCTCAAAAAGACCGTCATTCATCTTAATTTTACTCTCATCAAATTTAACAACACCGCCAACCGAAAGAGAGTTGGTAATCGCACCGAAAATATAGTTTCCGCTGTATGAGTTTTCCTCGGTCTCTATTTCCAAATATATAGGCTTTATGTTGCTTAGACTTTTTATACCTTCAAAAAGATAGGCTACTTGACCTAACAGGTTTTTAGCATCCTGAGAAGCAGAGTAAGAGGATTCTGTAAAAGCTCCAAATGATGCTGTATAAGCAAAGAAACGGTCGTTGAATTTGCCCACATCAATCGTTATGGAATTACCGTCCGCAATAACCTTTGCGGCTTTGGTTATGTTTTTTGGAATGTGAAGCCCTGTTGACCATTCATTTAAGGTTCCGCAGGGGATATAGCCGAGGGTAAAGTTGTTTTTATTGTTAAGCAGGCCTGATATGGTTTCGTTCAATGTGCCGTCACCACCGCAGCAAACAACCGCGCTGTAACTGCTGTCAGCACTTTCGGCAATTTTTGTAGCGTCAAGAGGCTTGTTTGTTGTCTTAACGGTTATTTCGTACCCTGCGTTTGATAAAATCTGAATTACATTAAGCAGAGAGTTTTTAATTTTACCCATACCTGCCCGTGGGTTTACTATCAGTAATAGCTTTTTCATATTCTATAAGTCTCCGCAAAAAAAATTAGAAAGAAAATACACCTAAATGTTCAAGCAGAATTCGAATTCCCATAATCACAAGAACCACGCCCCCTGCAAGCTTTGCTTTTGAATTATAGCGCGCCCCAAATTTATTTCCAAGATAAACGCCCACAACCGATAAAACAAAGGTAGTGACACCAATAAAGCTTACGGCAGGGAGAATGTCAACCTTTAAAAATGCAAGGGTAACGCCTACCGCCAGAGCATCTATACTGGTTGCCACAGCCAAGGGAAGCATTGCCTTGGCACCGAATGAGCAATCACAGCAATCATCATCCTTGCCGAAGGAGTCCTTTATCATATTAATTCCTATTATCGAAAGCAAAACAAAGGCAATCCAATGGTCAATGCTTTCGACAAGTGAACGGAAGCTGACTCCCAAAAAATAGCCGAGAAGAGGCATGAGGGCCTGAAAACCGCCGAAATAAAAACCTACTGTTAAATACTGTGAAGACTTTACTCGGGACACCGAAAGCCCCTTACAAACCGAGACGGCAAAAGCATCCATAGAAAGCCCGATGGCTGTAAAAAACAAATCAACAAGTCCCATAAGCCCCTCCTTTATTTAATCAGTTTATTAATTATAACAGAAAATTATTCTAAATTAAAGAGGAAAACAGAAAAATTTAAAATAATTTCACCCTTGACATTTGTTTTTGAATAATATATAATTCTTTATATTGATTTTAAAGGAGAGTGAACGGAATGTTTTTGAAAAGTAATAATTATTATTTTTATTTCTTTTTTAACAAGGACTGCCCGTTTGCTTTAAAGCGATGATAAAAAGGTCATCAGCTTATTTGGTAATCGGACAGTCCGTAGCCGCTTTTACCGCTTTTTAGTGGTATAAAGGGGATGCGGACTTTTTGTTTTTAAGTGGAAATAAACCTACATTTCAGGATAAAAAAGGAGTATTAAAATGACCGATTTAGACAAGGCTCGACAGCGTATCAATGAGATAGACAGACAAATGGCAAGCCTGTTTGAGAAGCGGATGGATGCGGTAAAACGCGTAGCCAGCTATAAAAAGGAGCACGGTATTCCGGTAGATGATTTTCTAAGAGAAGAGCAAATTATAAAACAGAATTCTAAGCTTATTTCCAGTGAGGAATACCGCTCATATTATGTTAATTTCTTGCGCTCTGCAATCGATGTTTCAAAGTCAATGCAGCATAGACTCTTGGATGGCATGAGGGTAGCATTCAGCGGTGTTAAGGGAGCTTTTGCAGATATTGTGGCCAAGAGAATTTTCCCTGATGCCATACCGCTCCCGTGTGCCGATTTTAAAGCAGCGTATGATGCAGTAGTGGAGGGCACCTGTGATTGTGCTTTATTGCCCGTGGAGAATAGCTTTAACGGCGATGTGGGTAAAGTAATGGACCTAGCATTTTTTGGTCCTCTTTATGTAAGCGGTGTCTATGAGGCAGAGATAGTTCAAAATCTTCTGGCGGTAAAGGGAGCAACGATTAATGATATAAAAACGGTAATCAGTCATCCTCAGGCACTCGGTCAGTGTGCTTCTTTTATCAAAAAGCACGGCTTTAATACAGAAGAGGCTGTAAATACCGCGGTGGCGGCTCGACAGGTGGCAAAGATGGGGCGCCGTGATATAGCGGCAATAGGCAGTGTTGAGGCAGCAGAAGAGTTTGGACTCAATAAGCTTGAAGGCGGTATAAACGAAAGCAATTCAAACACTACCCGTTTTGCAGTATTTTCAAGGGTTCAGCGTGAACCTAGCGCAAACGACAACCGTTTTATTATGATGTTTACGGTTAAGAATGTCGCGGGTTCGTTAGGAATGGCAGTGTCGGTAATCGGCGAACACGGATTTAATCTTCGGGCTTTAAAGAGCCGACCCACAAAAGAACTTATTTGGGATTATTATTTTTACGCCGAAGGCGAAGGAAATATAAACAGCGAGCAGGGAAAGGCTATGATAACAGAGTTAAAAACCTGCTGCAATGAGATTAAAATTATCGCCAGCTATGAGAAAGAAGTCAAAATATAGTCTTGTAAAGAGGGAGATAAAATGATTATTCCTATAAAAACCGTAACAGGTACATACGATATTGTTTTGGAGAGAGGCGCGCTGAAAAATGCGGGGAATTACTTATCTCTTGACCGGCGCGTGCTGATTGTTACAGACAGCGGTGTACCGACACAGTATGCTAAAACGGTTGCCTCTTTTTGCAAAAAGCCTATAATAATAACCATACCTAAGGGAGAAAACTCAAAGCAGGAAGATACATTAAAACTGCTGCTTAAAACTATGGTCGAGAAAGGCTTTACCAGAACTGACTGTATAGTAGCCGTCGGTGGCGGTGTAGTGGGAGATTTATCGGGCTTTGCCGCCTCTGTTTATATGAGAGGAATTGATTTTTATAATATTCCAACTACGGTGCTTTCACAGGTTGACTCCTCCATAGGCGGTAAGACAGCAATCAATTTTATGGGATATAAAAACATCGTAGGGGCTTTTTATCCGCCGCGATGTGTACTTATTGATACAGAAACATTAAACACTCTGCCTGCGCGCCAAGTGGCAAACGGACTCGCTGAGGCGGTTAAAATGGCGGCAACCTGTGATGCTGAGCTTTTTTCCATCTTCGAAAAGGAAAATATATTAAAACCCGATACACTTCAAAAGATTATTGCAGGCTCACTCAATATAAAAAAACAGGTTGTTGAAGAGGATGAGAGAGAAAACGGGCTACGCAGGGTGCTAAATTTCGGTCACACCTTGGCACACGCTATTGAAAGTGTCAATGGAATGGATAATTTCTATCACGGCGAGTGTGTTGCAATGGGCATGCTGCCTATGTGTTCTTTGAATGCACGTAAGCGGTTGATAGCAGTCTTAAAAAGGCTGGGCTTACCCGTCACTTTCGAGGGAAAGACGGATGAGCTGCTTGCGGCTTGCCTTCACGATAAAAAAGCCTCGGGTGAAAATATTACGATAGTTTATCTAACAGATATAGGTAAATTCGAGTTTAGGACAATTTCCTTTTTAGAACTTGAAAACATTGTAAGGAGTGTAAATGCAGAATGAAAAATACATTTGGCAATAATATTACACTAACCATTTTCGGCGAAAGTCACGGCAATTCTGTGGGGGCGGTAATAGACGGCTTAGCACCGGGAATTTTAGTGGATGAAAAGTTCATTTCAGAGCTTCTTTTAAAGCGTCGCCCATACGGAGAGATTTCTACCTCACGGAGAGAGCCTGATAACTTTGTGATTGAAAGCGGCGTGTTTGAGGGGCATACAACAGGCACACCTGTCTGCATTCGTATTCCAAATATTGATACTAACTCTAAGGACTATTCTGACACTCGTTGGCTTGCCCGTCCTTCACATGCGGATTACACTGCAAACTGTAAGTATCACGGATTTGAGGATTATCGCGGCTCGGGACATTTCAGCGGCCGTGTAACCGCTGCATTAGTAGCCGCAGCAGGACTGCTTATTCCCGCACTTGAAGCTAAGGGAATACATATAGGTACACATATAAAGCGCTGCGGCGGAATAGCTGACCGTGATTTTTCCGATTTGTCGGCAGATATTAAACTGCTTAAAGAGTTGGATTTTGCTGTTCTTGACAGTAAGGCGGCAGAACAAATGATAGCCCGAATTCAGACAGCAAAAAATGAGGGCGACAGCGTGGGCGGTATACTCGAAACGGCAGTAACAGGCTTAGAGGCAGGCCTTGGTGAGCCGTGGTTTGACTCGGTAGAGAGTCTTTTAGCCCACGCCCTGTTTTCCATACCCTCTATCAAGGGTGTCGAATTTGGAGCGGGATTTGATATGGCAGAGCTAACAGGCAAAACCGCTAATGATTCTTTTTATGTAGAAAACGGCAAGGTGCAGACCGCCACCAACAACAGCGGTGGTATTAACGGGGGAATTTCAAACGGAATGCCGCTGATTTTCCGTTGTGCAGTAAAGCCTACTTCAACTATCAGCCTTACACAGAACACCGTGAATATGGCTACAAAAGAGAATGCAAGTCTTGCATCAAAGGGAAGACACGACCCCTGCATCGTTCATCGCGCACGCATAGTGGTCGATGCGGTTACGGCTTTGGTGCTCAGTGATATTTTGGTCGGCAGACACGGTACGGATTGGCTGGGTGAAAAATGAATTACGGCTGTATAGGTGAAAAATTAGGGCATAGCTTTTCGGCAGAGGTGCATAAGGCACTCTTTGATTATTCATACGAACTTTGCGAACTCTCACGAGAACAGCTAGACTCCTTTATGAGAGAAAAGGCATTTAAAGCAATCAATGTCACTATTCCGTATAAGGAGCTTGTAATTCCTTATTTAGATGAAATTGATGAGGTCGCACGAAATATCGGTGCAGTAAACACCGTTGTTAATAAAGACGGTCATCTCGCTGGCTTTAATACCGATTTTTACGGTATGAAAGCACTTGTTGAAAAAAACGGTATAGAAATAAAGAATAAAAAGGTGCTGGTGCTTGGAAGCGGAGGAACATCAAAGACTGCAAGCTATCTCGCTCGGTATATGGGCGCATCATCGGTAATTTCGGTTTCCAGAAGCGGAAAGGGTGAGTGTATCACCTATGAGGAAGCATTAAAAAAGCATCGAGATACCGACATTTTGATAAATACCACCCCTTGCGGAATGTACCCGAACACCTTATCATCGGCAGTGAATGTGGCGGATTTTCCGAGGCTCTGCGGTGTGGTTGATGCAGTATATAATCCGCTACGCACCAAGCTTGTATGTGATGCTCAGATGAGAGGGATTTCTGCTGTCGGCGGACTTTATATGCTTGTAGCACAGGCAGCCTATGCCGCCGAGCTGTTTGTAGATAAAAAAGTCCAAAAGCAAACGGTTGACAAGATTTTTTACGACATACAAAAAGATAAGAGAAACATTGTGCTAATAGGTATGCCAGGCTCAGGTAAATCGACGGTAGGAAAGCAGCTGGCAGAATTACTGGGTATGGATTTTAAAGATTCCGATGAGGAGTTTTTAAAAGAGTACGGCAGTTCTCCCGCAGATATGATAAAGAAAGAGGGAGAAGCGGCGTTTAGAGAGGCTGAGGCTAAGATTATTCACCGCTTGTCTTACTGCAAGCATACGGTTCTTGCCACAGGAGGCGGCTCGGTTTTAAGAGAGGATAACCGATACAATTTGAAGGCTAACGGAAGGGTATATTTCATCGACAGAGAATTAAAGCAGCTGACAGAAGCGTACAAGCGCCCGCTTTCAAGCAATTATGAGGCTTTGAAGAGCCGATATGAAGAGCGGTACCCCATTTACTGTTCGGTTTGCGATAAGCATATTTATTCAGACAATATAATCGAGAATACCGTAAACTTAATAAAAGAGGACATAACAAATGAAAATATTGGTAATTAACGGACCTAATCTTAATATGCTGGGAATTCGCGAGCCCGAGATTTACGGGGCAGAGACTTATACTGATTTGTGCAAGCAGATAACCGACTATGCAGAAGAAAAAGGAATTGAGGTTGAAATCTATCAATCAAACCACGAGGGCGATTTGGTTGATAAAATTCAAAAGGCTTACTTGAATACTGATGGCATAGTAATTAATCCTGCGGCATATACCCATACAAGCATAGCTCTGCTTGATGCGCTTAAAACGGTAGGAATACCCTCGGTAGAGGTGCATATTTCTGATGTATCAAAACGCGAGGAATATAGAAAAATAAGCTTTGTGCGAGAGTATTGCTTTAAAACCATATCAGGACACGGCTTTAAAGGATATATTGAGGCTATTGACGCTTTGCTTGCGGAGGCAAAACAATGAAGGTGAGTATTATACCCTCAAAGGCTGTCGGCACTGTTAAAGCTCCGCCCTCTAAAAGCATAGCCCACCGCGCTCTCTTGGCGGGAGCCTTGACCGACGGTAGCGAGATAGGTAATATAGCCTATTCCAAAGATATTGAGGCAACGTTATTATGTCTTAGTGAAATGGGAGCAAGTGTAAAAAGACAGGAAAACTCGGTTTTAATCGGAGGATTAGAGCCTTACAATGTTACTAATAATGCAGTTTTGCCCTGTAATGAAAGTGGAAGCACTTTACGTTTTTTACTGCCGATTTGTATGCTGTGCGGACATCCTGTAACCCTAAAAGGCACAAAAAGGCTATTTGAAAGACCTTTAACAGTTTATGAGAATATTGCAAAAGAGCATAACATTTTCTGGCAGCAGGGCGAGGATTATGTCACGGTATGCGGAAATTTAAAAAGCGGCAGATATACAGTGCCGGGCAATATTTCAAGTCAGTTTATAACAGGACTTTTGTATGCGCTGTTAACACTTAAAGAGGATAGCGAGATTGTTATTACTAAGAGACTGGAAAGTGCTTCGTATATTAACCTTACCATAAGCACCCTACAAGAGTTTGGAATTACAATTAAGCATACCCCTACGGGATTTTATGTTCCGGGAGGGCAGAAGGTAAGCGCACGCCACTATACAGTTGAAGGGGATTATTCCAATGCTGCCTTTTTAGAAGGACTGAATTTACTTGGCGGTAATGTTAAGGTAGAAGGGCTCTTGGAAGACAGCTTACAGGGCGATAGGGCTTATAGACAAATGTTTAGTCAGCTGCTTTCAGGCAAGAGAGAATTTGATTTATCTGACTGCCCTGATTTAGCTCCTGTAATGTTTGCTCTGGCAGCAGCAAAGGGCGGTGCAAATTTCACAGGAACTGCTCGCCTGAGGTTTAAGGAAAGCGACCGAGCGGCAGCTATGGCGGAAGAGCTTCAGAAATTTGGAATAAAGCTTATTGTAAAAGATAACTTAGTCACGGTTCCCGCAGGCGTGCTGATGCCTCCTTGCACACCCTTAAATTCGCATAATGACCACCGTATAGCTATGGCGCTTGCGCTCTTATGTACCGTTACGGGCGGCACAATTTGCGGTGCCATGGCAGTGAATAAGAGTTTTCCGGACTTTTTTGATACGCTTAAATACTTGAAAATAGGATTGACAACACATGATTCTTGATAAAGATAAACGCATTTTAATTGTGGGATTGGGCTTGCTTGGCGGAAGCTATGCACGGGCATTACACAGGCAGGGCTTTTACGTTTCAGCAATTACACTTGATGATGACAGTATCAATTATGCTCTTAAACACAACATTATTGACAAGGGTACGACTGATATTGATGAAGATTTGATTGCTTGTGCAGATTTGGTGATTTTCGCGGTATATCCCCACATATTTATTGATTGGATACGCCAAAACGGTCATCTGCTAAGAGAAGGGACGATTATAACCGATGTAACAGGCGTTAAGTCAAGCATAGTAAATGAGATACAGTCTATGCTTAAACCTGGGGTTGAGTTTATTGCGGCACACCCTATGGCAGGACGTGAGGTGTACGGCGTAGAAAATAGTGATGACGCTATATTTAAGGGAGCTAATTACATTGTTGTTCCCACCGAAAAAAACACACCTTGGGCAATTGAAATATGTAAGCAATTGGGTGAGACACTTGGCTTTGCCGATATATCCGAGCTTTCTCCCGAACGGCATGATGAAATGATTGCTTTTTTATCACAGCTTACCCATTGTATAGCAATTTCTTTAATGTGCTCAAACGACGCTCCCGATTTGGCGCGATATACAGGAGATTCGTTCAGAGACCTTACGCGTATAGCCAATATTAACGATGATATGTGGAGCGAACTGTTTTTAGCAAATCAAACGGCATTGTTACATCAAATGGATAAATATAGAGAATCCTTTGAAATGCTGTATAGCTATATAAAATCGGGGAACAGAGAACAAATACGTAATATGATGCGCTTGTCATCTGTGCGTCGAAGAGAATTTGATAAGAAAGTGTGATTTTTAATGAATATGCAATTTAAAAGAAAACTACCAATACCAAAGGAAATAAAAAAAGAGTTTCCCGTGAGTGAGAAAATGTCTGAAATTAAAAAAATGCGGGATAATCAAATCAGGGATATATTTTCGGGAAATTCTGATAAGTTTATACTAATAATAGGTCCCTGCTCAGCTGACCACAGGGATTCGGTTCTTGACTATATCGGCAGGCTTAGCTTGGTGCAGGAACAGGTAAAGGATAAAATACTCATAATTCCGCGCATCTACACAAATAAGCCCCGCACAACAGGGGAGGGGTATAAGGGCATGCTGCATCAACCCGACCCCGATGAAAAACCTGATATGCTTAAAGGCATTGTAGCCATACGCGACCTGCATATGTCTGCGCTTAGGGATTACGGCTTTTCCTGTGCAGATGAAATGCTTTATCCTGAAAATTACAGGTATCTTTCAGATTTGCTTTCCTATGTTGCCGTAGGCGCACGCTCTGCTGAAAACCAGCAACACCGTCTTACTGCAAGCGGATTAGATGTTCCGGTAGGTATGAAGAATCCAACCAGCGGCGACCTTTCTGTGATGATGAATTCTATTGTTGCAGGACAGCATCCTCACACATTTATTTATCGCGGTTGGGAGGTAGAAAGCAAGGGAAATCCTTATACTCATGCTATTTTACGCGGCTATGTTGATTTTGCAGGCAAGTGTGTGTCTAATTATCACTATGAGGATTTATCAAAGCTTCATTACTTGTATGCTGAATCTGGGCTTGCTAATCCCACCGTAATTGTAGATACCAATCACGCTAATTCAGGAAAGAAATGGAACGAACAGATTCGTATTGCCAAGGAGATTGTTACAAGCCGCACTCAAAGCTGCGATATAAAAAGACTTGTTAAGGGACTGATGATAGAAAGCTATATTGAAGACGGCAGTCAGGGCGTGGGTGAGCATATTTACGGCAAGTCGATAACCGACCCTTGTCTTGGCTGGGAAAAGAGCGAGCGCTTGATTTTAGATTTAGCAAATATGCTGTAACATATTGATTGCAAATCAGGGCGGGAGAGTGCTGCTTGATAAGCGCTTTTGTATTGCATTTTAACGGATAATAATGTATAATATAGAAAAATATTTTGGAGTTGTAGCAAATGTCAAACATATGGCACGATATTTCACCTAAACGAATTGCCCCGGAGGATTTTGTGTGTGTTGTAGAAATCTCTAAGGGCAGCAAGAAAAAATATGAGCTGGATAAGGAAACAGGGTTTATGATGCTTGATCGTATTCTTTATACTTCTA
This sequence comes from Clostridia bacterium, assembly GCA_017533175.1. GTDB lineage: Bacteria > Bacillota > Clostridia > Oscillospirales > Acutalibacteraceae > SFWF01. The sequence goes on along the minus strand of JAFXIJ010000023.1, from coordinate 2,528 downwards.
CGCGTTATCCTGCAAACTACGGCTTTATTCCGCGCACCTACGGTGACGACCTTGACCCGCTTGACGTTCTGCTTTTGTGCTCCGAACCTATTGAGCCTCTTACCCTCGTACGCGCCTATCCCATAGGTGTTATATCAATGATTGATAACGGGCACAGCGATGAGAAGATTATAGCAATTCCTTTCAGTGATCCTACGTACAATCAGTACACCGACATGGATAAGCTACCGAATCATATTTTTGATGAAATGAGGCACTTTTTCAAGGTGTACAAAAACCTTGAAAATAAAGAAACCGCAGTAAATGAAATACAGAATCGTGATGAGGCGGTAAAAGTAATTGCTCGTGCTATTGACAGTTACATAGAAAATTTCTGCAAATAGAAAGCTTTCCGTCAGCTTAGAAAAAATCGAATATTAAACTAAAAGGAATGAGTTCGGCATAGCACCGAGCTCATTCCTTTTTAATTTAAACTAAGGGAATTAAAACAATTATTTAACACCCATTTTAAATACTGTTTTGCTGTAATAATCCTTGCCCGCTTTCAAAATGGGGGAGGGAACATAACTGCAATTTATAGCATCGGGAAATTCCTGTGTTTCAAGGCAGATGCCGCAGAATTTCTTGCAGGGAGCACCCTTTTTACCGACAGCGTCGGTCATACCGCCTGTATATATCTGAACGGCAGGCATATCGGTAAGGCACTCAACCTCAATGCCGTTATCGGGATTATAAAGCTTACCGGCAGACTTAAAATCACGGTCAAACATCGAAAGAACGAAGTTATTATCAATTCCGTCTGCGGTCTTTGTGAGAAGCTTATCCTGCTTGCCGAGTCGGTCGCCCAGCACAGCACCCTTACGGAAATCAAAGACGGTATTGCCAACAGGCATAATTACACCTGTCGGGAAGGCGTTACCATCTACCTCGCAAACCGCATCGGAATTAAGGGTTAGTACCTGATTTAACATAGTGGTTCCGCTTGAACCGCCGTTGAGGTTAAAATATGAGTGATTAGTAAAGCTCGCAATAGTATCCTTGTCACTTTTTGCAAAGAACTCAATATAAAGCGAGGTTTCTTTTAAAGTATATTTAACCGTAAAGCTCATATTTCCGGGGAAGCCCTCTTCTCCGTCAGGAGAGAAAATAGAAGCAGAAATACTGTCATCTCCAAGTTCAATATCATACATTCTGAAAGAAAAACCGTCAATTCCGCCGTGAAGACAGTGAATGCCGTTATTATTTAAGGGCAGATGATATTCCTCGCCGCCCAGCTTAAAGGTACCATTCTTTATTCTATTGGCAAAACGGCCTACGGTGGCACCAAAATATGTACCTCTGTCATTATCATAACCTGACGCGTCATCGTAGCCTAGCACGATGTCAACAAAGTTTCCGTTTCTATCCTTGGTTTCAAGGCTGACAAGGTTTGCACCAAAATCCATAACAGAAGCGCGAACAAGTCCGTTATCAATGGTATAAAGTGTAACCGCGTCGCCTTTATTTGTTTTTCCGAAAGCTTTTTTTGTAATCATTTAAAACATCTCCTTAAAGATTTTTTATATTAAGGTCAAGACTTTTTGCCATATTGGCAATTCCTGAATGGCAGGTAAAAAGAATTGTTTGGGAGCTTTTGCTGTACTCCTTTAAAAATTCCATGGCAACCAAGGACCTTGAATCATCGTATTCGGATAAAGAATCGTCCAAGAGCAAAGGAAGTCGGGAGTTGTCTTCATTTATAAGCTCAGCCAGCGCCAAACGAAGCGCAAAGTAGGCCTGCTGAGCGGTTCCCAAGCTTAAATATTGCCATTCCTTTGTGCCAAAGCTGTCCTTTGCAGTAACACCGATTTCAAAGTTTTTCGAAACATTAACCGAGGTGTATGCACCGCCGGTTAAAGAGGAAAAGATTTCGGCAGTCTTGCCTTCGAGAATACGGGAAAAGCTGTGGCGAAGTTCAGAAAAAGCCTCCTCCAAAGCCTGCACAGATAAATCAACAGAATCGCAAAATGCCTTTTGCTTATCGAGGTTTTGCTTCATCTTATCAACTTTAAGCCTTAGAACCGAAACCGTGTCTCCCGAGGACAAAAGGTTTTTAAGCTCCTGCTTTAAGGCGGCTATCTCGGCTCCCAAGCGGTTCTTTTCTTCCGAAATTTCTTTTATTTTTCTTTGTGCCGATTCAAGCTCTGATGAAGACATATTGTTAAGTTCAGAGTCGGTGTTAAGCTCTGCAAGACGGCTTTTCGCCTCCTCGCGAGAGGAACAACCCGTTTGCTCATAGGACATAGAAAGCTTAACTTTTTCGGCATCAATGCGGGAAAGTGTTTCATCTATTATATCAACAGCATCAAGAATGTCATTAAACTGCCCGCTGTTTTTCAAATGTGAAAAACGAGTATCAAGTTCTCTTTCAGTTTTATGCACATTCTCCTTTGCCGACAGCAAGGATTCTTTAAGGTCAAGAAACTCAATGGTTTTTGCTTCTATTAACGCCTTACGGCTTCCGCTTTCAACAAGCACGGTGTTTATGG
>JAFXIJ010000022.1 GCA_017533175.1 Clostridia bacterium | reverse complement strand
TTCGACAACAAATCTTTGATTTGTTACAAATTTTCAAAGAAAATTTGACAATGACCATTGAAATGAATATAGAGCAAAATTAAATTTAAAAAATTTAATTTTGCAAAAAGCCGATAAAATCGGCTTATCGAATCGCTTTTAAGCGTTTCGACATTCCATTAATCATTATAACAAAGAATGGACCAAAAATCAATCTTTTAATACATATGTCGCCTTGCCAAATAAAATACTTGATTATATTATTGGAGTCTTCATAAATGCGGCAAGAGTGCCTTTATAGCCAAGCGGCAAGCTTGCTCTTGTCACTTAGTAAAACCGCTTTAAACGGGCATACTACATAAAAGAAAGGATGTGTGCTATGTGTACTGCAATCGGCTGTAATTTTAAAAGCTTTTATTTTGGAAGAACCCTCGACCTTGACTGCTCGTACGGAGAAAAAGTCGTTATAACTCCAAGAAATTTCTCTTTAAATTTTAAATTGGCGGGTATGCTTCCCTCTCATTATGCCATAATCGGTATGGCGGCTCTTATGGATAATTTCCCCCTTTACTATGATGCCGCAAACGAAAAAGGACTTTGTATGGCAGGTCTTCGGTTTTCAAATAATGCCTATTATTCAGATGTTTTGCCCGACCGCACGAACATCGCTCCCTTTGAGTTTATATCCTATATTCTTAGCAGTTGCAGTTCTGTAAGTGAGGCAAGAAAGCTTATTGGCGAATTAAATATCGCCGATATTCCGTTTAGTGCGGAGCTTCCCAATACTCCGCTTCATTGGATTATTGCCGACAAAGAGGAAACGATAACCGTAGAGGCTGTAAAGGAAGGTCTTTTTATTTATGATAACAAGGTAGGTGTTCTTACTAATAATCCTCCCTTTCCCTTACAGCTGCACAGACTTAATAACTATGCTTTTTTATCTGCCAGAGAGCCTGAAAATTTAAAAATTGGCTCTGTGGAGCTTGAAAAGTACAGCTTGGGGCTTGGTGCATTGGGACTTCCCGGTGACTTTTCCTCCGAAAGCCGTTTTATAAGGGCGGCATTCTTAAAAGAAAATTCCATTTGCCCAAAGGATGAAAAGGATTCTGTTTCTCAGTTTTTTCATGTTTTAAACACCGTAAATATCCCAAAGGGCTTAGTTGTGCTTCCCGATGAAAAATGCCATTATACCCTTTATACAAGCTGTATGGATGCAGAGCGTGGAATATACTACTATAAACCTTACGAAAATCAAACGGTAAAGTGGGTTGATATGAATAGGAAAGATTTAGACAGTTCAAGTCTTTTATGCTTTGAGCTTTGAGTTAATCTTTATAACAAAAACCGAGGGTGTTTCCCTCGGTTTTTTACTCTTCAAATGGTCTTATTCTTAAAGTTGCACCAAGGCTTTCGCAGATTTTGCGGCTTTTTTCCTGCTCTTCTTTACTTGTTACAACATCTACCACCGTCATAACGACATTTGGTACATACCTTGTGCAATCCTTTGTAAATTTGAGCATTGCATCGAAAGAAATTTCGCCGAACTTTGACCTTACTATTTTTTGATAATCCTCTTTATTGGTAGCGTTAAGGCTTATAGATACAGTATCAATAAGCCCTTTTAACCTTTCTGCCGTTGGTTCATTCCAGATAAGGTCTGCAAGACCATTTGTATTTATACGGGTTTTTATATCACTTTTTGATTTTATATATTTTGCCACTTCTAGTAGGTCTAAAAGTCTTTCGGTCGGCTCGCCGTAGCCACAGAAAACTACCTCTTCAAACTCTTCTAAATTGTGGTTATCAATACTTGCGATAATCTCCTCAACTGTGGGTTCTCGGTCAAGCCATAAAGGCTCAGAGCCGTAAACGCTATCGGAATTCTGTCTTAAACAGAAGGTGCAGGCGCAAGGACAACGATTTGTCATATTTATATAAATTCCATTTTTCACTATATAGGTTATGGTCATCATTTTATCTCCCTCCAAGTTGTTTTTTTGCCCCAGTTTTATCAATGGCAAATCCAAGTAATATAAAAAACATGCTGCTTAGCACCGACTGGGTGATATAGCCTGCCACTCCTGCCAGTGCTGCTAAAAAATTGCCTGTTATTAGTGCATCGTAAAGATAATATCCTCCAACACACAAAACAGAGGCTGGAATAAGTGCCAGAAGATTTCTTAAACATACTGTTTTTTCGGTTTTACTTGTGAAGAAAATCACCGAGAGCACCTTTATTACTACCGATGCAGGTGCCCAAACGGCAAAGCCTGTAAGGCAGTCGGCAAGCAACGCTCCCACTCCGCCTACAAATGCGGCATAAGGAAACGGAAGCAGGCAGGCGGCTATGTATATAAATCCGTCTCCGATGTGTGTATATCCCGTGTGGCTGGGAATGTGCAGATACGCCGTCAAAAGATACGCTATCGCCGTAAAAATGCCTGTAATGCATATAAGCTTTATTTTGTTCTCCATTTGATTTAAAGCTCCTTTAAAAATTCCTCAAAACAAATTCCATCTGTTTCGGGCAGGCACAGCTCAACTGTTCTTTTTAAGGCCTTTGCTATAAAGGCTGATGCGTGGCGGACAGAGGTAATAAGGTCTACGCCGTTTACGGCATCAGCGACAATAATTGATGAGAAGACATCTCCTGTGCCCGAACGGCAAATACCGACCTTATGCTCGATTACCGAAACAGGCTCCTTACCCTTTTCATAGACAAAGTTTTCAAGGTCGCTGCCCCGTTCTATACCAGAAATTATTATCCTATCGGGTCCCATTTTGCTAAGGTTTTTGCAAATAGTGATAAGCTCTGTTTTGTCCATGTTCTTTTTATATTCGGTGCCTGTTAGTATACACGCCTCGGTTAGATTTGGTGTAAGTATATCGGCAAACGGCACAAGCGAACTCATGCGGTCTGCAAGCTCCCTTGTGTATGTAGGATACAGCTTGCCGTAGTCCCCCATAACAGGGTCTATAACCGTTACTGTGTCACCTTTTTTAAATTTTTTAAAGAAATCCTTTACAATGTCTATTTGCTCTTCTGAACCCAAAAATCCTGTAAGTATTCCGTTAAAGGAAAGGGCTAGTTTCTCCCACTCGTCTATATATTGAGGCATACTCTCGGTATAGTCGGTATAAAAGAAGCTGTTAAATCCCGTGTGATTTGAAAATATAGATGTCGGCAAAGGGCAGCATTGTATTTTCATTGCTGAAATTATAGGCAGAGATGCCGTTATTGAGCATCTGCCAAAGCCGCAAAAATCATTTATTACGGCTATTTTTTTCTGACGATTGTGCGGCATTTAATTTCCTCCTTGCTTTTTTATAAGTATGAGTATATAATAATTTTGATATTATAAAAATAACCAAAACGGGAGAATTTTATATAACCAGATGAAATACAAGATTAATCGTAACGAACATAGCCTAGCATATTTACAGCTTTACATTCAAATACGAAACGACATTGTCGCAGGTGTATATCCATACGGAACAAAGCTTCCTTCTAAACGACTGCTTGCAGAAGAAGTAGAAGTAAGCGTTATAACCGTAGAGCACGCCTATTCACTGCTTATTGACGAAGGATATATTGAGGCCAGGGAAAGAAGCGGATATTTCGTAATATTCAGAACAGATGATGGCTTTACATTAAATTCGGTCAGTCCCGCAAAGGAATTGCTTTCCCCTCGTCACGAAGGCAGTTTAGAGGAGTTTCCGTTTAGCGTGCTTGCAAAGACTATGCGCAGAGTAATTAGCGAATACGGAGAGTCTATACTAGACCGTTCTGACTCAACGGGTACGCTTAAACTTAGAGAAGCTATAAGGAGATATCTTGGCCGAAGCCGCGGCATAGTTGCCAAAAGCGAGCAGATAATAATCGGCTCAGGTTCAGAATATCTTTACAGCCTTGCGGTTGAGTTACTTGGGAGAAAGAAGATGTTTGCCCTTGAATCACCCTCTTACAAAAAAATTGAGCAGGTCTATTCTGCCGCCGATGTAAAATATGAGCTGTTGCCGCTTTGCCAAGATGGAATTGAAAGCATAGCCTTAAAAAACACCTCGGCAGATGTTCTGCATATATCTCCATACCGTAGCTTCCCGAGCGGTGTAACCGCAACCGCATCTAAACGGCATGAGTATATTCGATGGGCTGAGAAAAAGAACCGCTACATTATTGAGGATGATTTTGAGTCGGAGTTTTCTGTGTCTAAAAAAACTGAGGAAACCCTCTTTGCCAACTCAAAGAGCGATAATATTATATATATGAATTCCTTTTCAAGAACTATTTCTCCCTCTCTTAGAGTTGCTTATATGGTAATTCCCGAGCATTTATCCAAGCGATTTAAGGAAAAACTGGGTTTCCATTCCTGTACTGTTCCTACCTTTATTCAGTATGTTTTAGCAGAGCTTATATTAAGCGGTGATTTTGAAAGACACATAAACCGTGTAAGGCGAAAATTAAGGAAGACTAGAAATTAAGAAAACTCCTGCATATTGCAGGAGTTTTCTTAATAATCAAGCTTTTGCTCTGTCCAATCTGATAGCACTTCTGTCATATCGGCAGCAACCTTCTTAGCACCGCTAAGGCTGTGTTCACGATAATTTCCGCATTCCTCTTTTGTAAGACCGGGAATTTCACCCGTATAATCACGAATAAACTTCATAGAATCTCTTACTATTTCAATTGCCTTGGCCTTTGATACACTGTCCCTTACAAGAAAGTAGAAACCCGTGCGACAGCCCATTGGCCCTACATATATAATGCTGTCAGCAAAGCTTGTGTTTCTGGCATATGTTGCAAAAAGATGCTCTATTGTATGCGCCGCAGCCATATCAAGATAGTCGTTCCCGTTGGGTATTTTCATTCTTACATCATAGGTTATGATGTCACCGTCAATCCGTGATATATACATTCCCTTTTTAAGTTTTGTATGGTCAACCGTAAAGCTTGCAATTTTCTTCATTAATACTTCCTCATTTATATGAATTAAATTATAATTATTATAATTGATAAAAATCACAAGGTCAATAGACCTTAAAAATTTTCATATACACAAAAGACAACGGAGATGCTCATTTACTGAGCATCTCCGTTTAGGTTAAGGAAAATATTATTCTTTTCTGAAAATTCTAAGAGAAGTTGCGGCTAATGCTGCGAGAGCGAAGAACATAACTGCTACTGCGGTAGCTGTGTTAGAGGAATCGCCTGTGTCGGCAATTTCTTCATCACTATAGTCATCATCTTCATTATCTCCCCAGAAATCATCATCCTCTTCTTCCTCTTCTTCATCGCCCCAGATATTATCGAAGTAATCATCAGGAAGCTCAGGAATAATGTAATCGCCGTAGTCAAGTTCTGCTATTTCTGTGTTAAAAGGAACGAATGAGAATGCGCCCTTTCCATCGAAGGATTTCTTGCCTACCATTATTTGCTTTGTAAACACCGAAGGTGCCATAATAGAGCTGTATTCTTCCCACTCACCATAGAAATTCGGATACTTTAAGAGGTTTGTGCCATCGCCGTCTTTTTCATACAGCTTGAAATCCCAAGCATAAAGGTCACCGTCATGTCCCTGCTGTAAGCCTACGAAGAAGTCATATTGGTTAGCTATGGTATCAAACTCCATAACAGCCTTTGCTCTACCGATAGCGGGCTTTAATATCATGATATTATACGCCTGGTTATATTCGTCCCAGTACAAATCCATGCCACCGTTAGGGAATTGGCTACCCGGACCTACTCCTGTGTTTAAGGTTCTGGCTAGGCAGGAAGGTCCTACGTTACCAAGTTCCCAAGGACCTGGGTCACAATAGTATTCAAATTCAAATACATAAGTAGTCTCTGGCTTTATCGGAGCATTGCAATATTTTTCATTACAGGTCCACATGAACTGATTGTACTTCAAAGATTCATCAATATCTTCTCTGTACTTATAGTTTTCCATCTTGATCATCATTTTGTTTGCTTCGATTTCATCAGGAAGACCGTCATCGTATTCTACAATTTCAAGCTGGTCATAGGTTGTTTCGGGTAAAACATCAGCTTCACTTGTAGCAGATGTGGGATAGAGATGGGTTATATCGTTACCCGAGAATTCTACTTCATGCCACTCATCATTCTTATAATGGCGTGCCCATATATGAACGTTCCAGATGTAAAGTGTTTTACCGGTATTATCTGCTAAGCTATGAAGCTGGGGTTCAACAGAAGCCTCCTCATTGGTTTCTGTAGCTGTCCAAGAAACATCTATTGATCCTTCTCCGGGATAGAGGCTTAAGCTCTGTCCGCCCCAATCGTATAAGCCAACAGGCTGTTTTCTTATCTCGTAATCGCCGTTATCAGGATTGTAGTAGTCAAACGAGATTTTTACTTCTTCTCCTTCATCCTGTCCCCAGAGAATGTCTGCTATTCCCTGATTCCAAATAGAATATCCGCAGCCGCCAAAGCGTAGATACTGTTCTAACGGTGCATTCTCCCAAACGAAGACAGTTACATCTGTCGAATCGTCATCGTCATCTTCATCGTCTTCGTCGTCATCAACTTCGGGTAAATCAAGCTCTCCGTATGTAGTTTCAGATAATATATCTGCTTCACTTGTAGCGGTTGTAGGATAGAGATGTGTTATCTCGTCACCCGAGAATTCTACTTCATGCCACTGATCATTCTTATAA
>JAFXIJ010000021.1 GCA_017533175.1 Clostridia bacterium | reverse complement strand
TTTGTGTCCACAAGGACAAAACATCGTTTTACGGTGAAACCGCAAACATCATTTATTCCCCCTTGTATCCCTACCGCTGATATGATATAATGCAAAAATAAGATGTAATAAAGGCTATTTTACATAATATGCTATCTTGACTGAGGCGAAGTTTTTTGCTAAAATAGGCTTGTTATAAATTATAGGAGGATTATCATGGGATTTTTAACAGGAAAGACAGCTATTATTACAGGAGCAGGATATGCCGTTTTGTCTGACGGAAGATGCGGCTCAATCGGTTACGGTATTGCTACGGCATACGCAAAAGAGGGTGCAAACCTCGTAATTACAGGAAGAAATGTTTCAAAGCTTGAAAAGGCAAAGGAAGAACTTGAAAAGCTATATGGGATAAAGGTTTTAGTTTTCTCTGCTGATATTTCGGCAGGCTCGGACAACGAGGCTACTGCAAAGGCTGTGGTTGATGCAGCTGTTGCTGAGTTTGGAAGAATTGATGTCCTTATTAACAATGCACAGGCATCTGCCTCGGGCGTTACCATTCAAGACCACACCACCGAGCAGTTCGATTTAGCTCTCTACTCAGGTCTTTATGCTGCATTTTACTATATGAAGGCTTGCTATCCTTATTTGAAGGAAACTAAGGGCAGTATTATTAACTTTGCTTCGGGCGCAGGCCTCTTTGGAAATTACGGCCAGTGCGCTTACGCAGCGGCAAAAGAGGGAATTCGCGGTCTTTCGAGAGTTGCTGCTACCGAGTGGGCAAAGGACGGTATTAATACAAATATAGTATGTCCTCTTGCCTGGACAGCTCAGCTTGAAAATTTTGAAAAAGCTTATCCCGAGGCATTCAAGGCAAACGTAAAAATGCCTCCTGCGGGACATTTTGGTGACCCCGAAACCGAAATCGGCAGAGTCTGCGTTCAGCTTGCATCTCCCGACTTTAAATATATGAACGGCGAAACCATTACCCTCGAGGGCGGAATGGGACTTCGCCCATAAAAAAGTATAAAAAGACACGCAACGGGTGTTGCGTGTCTTTTTTTATTTCACAGTCCTTTAAGAATTCTGTTAAGTCTTGCTACGGGAAGACCTACCACATTGAAAAAATCACCCTTAATCTCTTTTACAAGCAAGGCTCCAAAGCCCTGAATTCCATATGCGCCTGCCTTGTCCATCGGTTCAAGAGTATCAACATAAGCGTTTATTTCTTCTACGCTTAGAGGGAAAAAAGATACGTCCGTAACCTCAGAAAAGCTGAGAGATTTACCATTTTTGAAAATCGCACAGCCCGTAACAACCTGATGGGTTTTACCGCTTAAAATATTAAGCATTCTTACAGCATCCTCTTTATTTTCGGGCTTTCCTAAAATTACACCGTCAACCAGCACAACCGTGTCACAGCCGATAACAGTGTCATTCGGAAAGCTTTTAGCAACAAAAGCAGCCTTTTTCACCGCCAAAAACTCAGCTACCGAATCGGAGGAAATGTTATCAGGCACCGTTTCATCGGCATTTGAAGGATGAATAATAACATCCTTGCTGATTAAAGAAATCAGCTCCTTGCGGCGTGGCGAAGCAGAGGCTAAAACTAACACTCTATCAACTCCTTAAATATCGGGAGAGCTCCCTTTACAGTTTTTGTGCTTACGCAGTAGGAGATTCTCACAAACTCCTTGCAGCCGAAGCTTTCGCCCGAAACTATAAGCACATTACGCTGCTTTGCCTTTTCAGAAAAGGCATTACCATCTCCACCAGGAGCCTTTACAAACAGGTAAAAAGCTCCGTCGGGAGCAGCGCATTCATAACCGAAAGAAGTAAGCCCGTCAAGAAGAAGCTGACGGTTGATAATATAATCATCAAGATTTGGCTTTGAGTCAACACATTTTGCAATTGCCATCTGTAAGAGTGAGGGAGCACAAACATATCCCATTTTTCTTCCAGCACCTGCAACAGCTGCATAAAGACGCTCTGATTCGGCAGCTTCTGACGGAACATAGACATATCCGATTCGCTCACCTGGCAGAGAAAGAGACTTGCTGTACGAATAGCAAACAACGGTATTTTCATATAGCTTAGGTACAAAGGGTATGTTAATATCCCCGTAAACCAATTCTCTGTAAGGCTCATCCGAAATAATATATATAGCGTGACCGAACTGCTCTTGCTTTTTTCTAAGCAAATCAGACAAGGCTATAAGTGTCTGCTCGGAATAAACAACACCAGAAGGGTTGTTGGGAGAATTGATAATTATACCTGCGGTATTTTCGTTTATAAGACTATCAAGCTCGTCAAAATTAATCTGAAAGCTCAAAGTATCAGGACTTACAACCTTAAAGTTAGCACCTGCGCCCTCTACAAACACCTTGTATTCGGGGAAGTACGGCGCAATAGCAATTATTTCAGCATTAGCCTTTCCGCTTATGGCGGAAAATGTGCAGCAAAGCGCAGCGGCTGCACCGCAGGTTATGTAAAACTCATTGGGGTTTGATTTAACACCAAAGCGGCGATTCAAGGAATCAGACACGGCAGTTCTAAGCTCAATGCAACCATTGGCACTAGTATATCCGTGCACCTTAGTAGAATCGTTTTTGCTTAAAAGCTCGACTATTGCGTCATCAAGTTCTTTTGGGGCAGGCGTGCTAGGATTACCTAGACTAAAATCAAAAACATTTTCCGCGCCTACAATTTCTGCCTGCCTTTTACCATATTCAAAAAGTTCACGAATGGATGAGCGAGCAGAACCAAGCTTGTAATCCTTTTCTGAAATCATATTTATCTCTCCAAATAAAATTCTACTATAAATATAATCTTATCACAATTTAAAGTCAACACTATTCTTATTATAACTAAATAAAAAACCACTTGATATAAGTAAATAATAGGGTTATAATAATCCTAAAATTATACTGGACTGAGGTAAAACATGAGGAAAACTAAAATAATTTGCACGCTTGGCCCCGCAAGCGAAAATGCAGAAACAATTGAACAGATGTTTAAAATGGGAATGAATGTCTGCCGACTGAATTTTTCACATTCTAATCTGGAAAATCATAAGAAGGCAATTCAAACATTCAAGAGTGTTCGTGACAGAATGGGTATTCCCGCCGCAATTATCTTAGATACAAGAGGCCCCGAAATTAGAACAGGGCTTTTAAAAGGTGATACAGCAGAGCTTAAAGAAAATGATAAATTCACATTCACAACAGAAGAGATTGAGGGTAACAATCAAGCTGTTTCTATCTCATACGGAGGATTACCCTCACTTATGAAGGCGGGAGATATAATTAAGGTTGATGACGGCAAGCTTGTTTTTACTGTTGAAGAAACTTCAGATTGTGAAATTTCGTGTAAGGTAATTGTTGGCGGAAGTCTTGGTAATCGAAAAAGCATAAATGTTCCAAATGTACATCTTGATATGCCTTATCTTTCTGAAAAGGATAAGGAAGATATAATTTTCGGCATAAATAATGATGTAGATTATATAGCTGCATCCTTTGTACGCTCGGCAAATGATGTTATTGAGCTTAGGAAGTTCCTTAATTATCACGGCGGGCATAATATCAAGATAATTTCAAAAATTGAAAATATAGACGGCATAGAAGCTTTTGATGAGATTCTTGCTGAATCTGACGGAATAATGATAGCTCGCGGAGATATGGGCGTTGAGGTTGAATATGAGCGCCTTCCTGGACTTCAAAAAAGGTTTATTAGAAAATGCTACGGCTCGGGTAAGATAGTGATAACAGCAACTCAGATGCTCGAATCAATGCAGTATTCATTTAATCCTACAAGAGCCGAAATAACCGATGTTGCAAATGCAGTGTTTGACGGTACAAGTGCGGTAATGCTTTCGGGTGAAACGGCTATGGGTGCTCATCCTGCCAGAGTGGTCGAGGTAATGTCCAGAATAGCTGAGCAGGCGGAAAGCGATGCGCTAGCCCTTGATATGTTTGCAAATCGTATTTTTGATAACGACACGACAAGCACCAACGCAATTTGCGATGCTGCTTGCACAACCGCGAAGGATTTAGGAGCGGCAGCCGTTATTGTTGTTACCAAATCAGGCTATTCGGCGCGCAGACTTTCGAAATTCCGTCCATCAGAAACCATTGTAGCTTCGACACCTGAGGAAAAAACCTTTCATCAAATGTCGCTTTCTTGGGGAGTTCATCCCGTTTTAGCAATTTCTCAGGATAACGAAGAAAAACTCTTCCGCCATGCCCTTGACTGTGCTAAGCAAATTGATGTGGTTAAGAGGGGAGATACGGTAGTTATTATCGGCGGAAGTCCTATAAATGTGTCAGGTAACACAAACACACTTAAAGTTCTAAGGGTTGATTGATAAAAAATTAACAAAGTTTGCCAAAACCTATTGACATTTTTATTAATTGGAGTAAAATAGACTTAGCTTGGAAATAATATATTCCAAGAAATGTAAATTCATCTTAGAAAGGGTAATTTGTTATGAAGAAAATTTTAGCATTAGTACTTGCACTCGCTATGGTTGCTACTTTTGCTGCTTGCGGCAAGGATGCAGCTTCAAGCACTGACAATGATGCCACCGCTGAGTATAAGCTCGGTATGGGCGTTGTAGTTAGCCTTGACTCTTCTGCTGATGCAAACGCAGAAAAAGGAACAGACGCTGTAGCTCAGGCTGACTCAACAGTTGCTACCGTTGTTCTTGATAAGGACGGCAAGGTCGTAGCTGCTGACCTTGATTGTGCTCAGACAAAGGTTTCTGTTGACAAGAACGGAAAAGTTACTGTTGACGGCGTAGACCTTCGCACAAAGAAGGAAAAGAAGGAAGACTACGGTATGAAGGGCGCTTCTCCCATCGGTAAAGAGTGGTATGAGCAGGCTGCTGCTTTCGTTGAGAAAATGGTAGGCAAGACCGCTGCTGATATCGAAGCTATTACAACCGAAGAAAAGAACGGCCATCAGGTTGCTACCGATGCTGACCTCTATGCTGCTTGCACCATGGACATCACTGCTTTCAAAGCTGCTTTCGTAGCTGCTTGCAAAGATGCACAGGCTAAGACCTTCACCGCTGCTGAAGGCTTCAAGCTCGGTCTTGATGTAGAAACCAATGTAGCTGGTTCTACCGATGCTACTCAAGACAAGAATGCGGTTGTTCAGCTCTATTCTACCTTCGGCGCAATCGTAGTTGATAAGGATGGTAAGACCCTTGCTGCTATCGTTGACGAAGTTCAGCCCAAGGTTGAAGTAGCTAAAGGCAAAATCGAGAAAAAAGATTATAAAGATACAAAGCGTGGTCTCAAAGAGGGATATAACATGGTTACTTACAGCGCACCCGGCACCTGCATTGCAGAGTGGTATGTTCAGGCTAAGGACCTTACCGATTATATCGCTAAGAAGGCTATGACTGCTGATCAGATTAAGGCTATTGCTACTGCTGATACACGTAACGATGGTTATATGCGTCCTACCGATGCTGACCTTGCTGCAGTTTGCACCATCCAAATCTCTTCTTATCAGACTGCATTAGCTAACGCTATTAGCAACGCAAAATAATTAAAATTAATATAAAGAGGGGACATGAAAATCCCCTCTTTTTTCTTAATTAGAGGTGGGTTATGTTTAGGAAATTTGTTCGTTGTGCTTTTAGTTGCAGTTTAATAGTTTGTTTTCTTTGCTCCTGCGGCTTAAATCAGAGCGAACAAACTGCTAAGCTAAACAAGTACACAACCAGCTATATAGACTATTTTGATACGGTATGTACCATTGTGGGATATGAGGAAAGTCAGGAAGAGTTTGATAAGGTGGCTTCAAAAACAGAGGCACTACTTTCTGAATACAATAAGTTATACGACATTTATCATTCCTACGATGGAATTAATAATATTCGCACCATAAACCAAAATGCAGGAATTTCTGCCGTTAAGGTTGATAAAAAAATTATTGACCTTATTGATTTTAGTGCAACACTCTATGAATTAACCGGCGGTACGGTTAATATCGCAATGGGAAGCGTTCTCAGCATTTGGCATGATTACAGAAACAGATATGTGGACGATGAGAAAAACGCAAAATTGCCCGAAATGGAAACGCTTAGAGAGGCCAATTTGCATACCGATTTTTCTAAGATTATTATAAATCGAGAGGAAAGCACCGTTTATTTAAGTGACGCGCAAATGATGTTGGATGTCGGTGCGGTTGCAAAAGGTTATGCCACTGAGGAAATTGCAAAGATTCTTATAGCCGATGGGGTTACAAATTATGCCCTTAATTTCGGTGGCAATATAAGAACTATCGGGCCTAAGGGTGATGGTTCTGATTGGAGTGCGGCTGTTACCAATCCTGATAAAACAAGCGAAGAGACCTCCATCATGAAGGTAAGACTTAATAATCAGGCTTTTGTTACAAGCGGTTCTTATGAGAGATATTATACGGTAAACGGTGTACGCTATCATCATATTATTGACCCTAAAACTCTCATGCCTAATAATACCTTTTCAGCGGTTTCAATTTTAGCAAAGGATAGCGGTCTTGCCGATGTTCTTTCTACCGCTCTTTTTAATCTGACATATGAGCAAGGAAAAGAGATAATCTCAAAACTTGATGGGGTAGAGGCCCTTTGGGTTACCGATAAGTATGATATTTTTTATTCAGACGGCTTTGCCGATATAATTCTTAAATAGTATGTATTGACTTTTTAAATATTTATAATATAATATTAATAAAATAAAAAATGGGGGTTTGTGTTAAAATGTATAACATTAAAACTTATAATAAGATTTCTAAGGTTGCAGTTGATGAGTTCGACGCAGCTAAATATAGTATTGGTGATGATGTTCAGTCTCCAGTTGGAGCTATTGTTCGCTCTGCTTCTTTGCACGATGTTGAATTTGATAAATCATTACTTGCCATCGCACGTGCAGGAGCAGGTACTAACAATATTCCTTGCGAGCGTTGCGCCGAAGAGGGTATAGTTGTATTTAACACACCGGGTGCTAACGCAAATGCCGTTAAGGAGCTTGTTATTGCAGGGCTTATGCTCGCATCTCGTAAGATTTCCTCGGCTATTGAGTGGGCTAAGACCTTAAAAGGCAACGGCGCAGAGGTAGGTAAGCTGGTTGAAAAGGGCAAGGGTAACTTTGTAGGTCCTGAAATTATGGGCAAATCTTTGGGTATAATCGGACTTGGCGCAATAGGTGTACTTGTTGCGAATGCTGCCGAAAATCTTGGTATGAAGGTCTACGGCTACGACCCCTATCTTTCAATTAAGTCGGCATGGAACCTTTCTTCATCCACCATTTATTGCGACAGTATGGATGAAATTTTTGAAAAGTGCGACTATATCTCTTTGCATATTCCTTGCACTGCCGATACAAAGGGCTTTGTAAACAACGAAACAATTGCAAAAATGAAGGATGGCGTTCGCATTCTTAACTTTGCACGCGGAGAGCTTGTAAAATCAGAGGATATGATTTCGGCTCTTGGAACAGGCAGGGTTGCCGCTTATGTTGTAGATTTCCCGTCGGATGAAATGCTTGGAGTTGAGGGCGTTACTGCAATTCCTCACCTTGGTGCATCAACTCCTGAATCTGAGGATAACTGTGCATATATGGCAGCGCACGAGCTTATTGACTATATCGAAAACGGAAATATTACAAACTCGGTTAATATGCCTTCTTCTGTTATGGCTCGCAGCGGCGAGGCACGCATCTGTGTTATTCATAAGAACATACCGGGTGTTATATCTGCTATTACAACCGTACTTGCTGAGCAAAAGGTTAATATTCCCAATATGCTAAATAACTCAAAGGGCGAATATGCTTATTCGGTATTTGATGTTAATGCATACCACGATGGAACAGATGATAAAATAGCCGCTCTTGAAGGAATTATCAGGGTTAGAGTAATTAAATAATTATTGACAACTAAAAATTTTTGTGATATAACTTATAAAAACTTTGATAGGGACTGTCACCGTGCTTTAATTTTCAGAGAGCTGCCGTTTGGTGAAAGGCAGTAAGGCGGTATGGTGTGTATCACCCTTGAGTTGAAAGCTGAACAGATATTAAGTAGGCAATTCGTATTTTCGGCGTTAACGGAAAAGCACATAATATATGTGTGCGAAAAGTGGCTGTTCACAGCAATTAGAGTGGTACCACGGAGAAAATCTTCGCCTCTATGTTTTCATAGAGGCGGTTTTTTTATTTAAAGGAGTTTATATGCTTACACTTGATAAAATCTACCATGCGGCTTATGTTTTAAAGGATGTAGTGCGGAATACCGAGCTTATTAAAGCACCTGCACTTAATTCAAAGGCGCAAATTTACCTTAAACCCGAAAATTTACAGGTAACAGGCTCATTTAAGGTTAGGGGCGCGGGATATATGATATCTCAGCTCTCGGACGAGGAAAAGGCAAAGGGTGTTATTGCCTGCTCCGCAGGAAATCATGCTCAGGGTGTTGCGCTTGCAGCTACAAAGTATGGCATAAAATCTGTAATATGCTTGCCTGACGGCGCACCGATTTCCAAGGTAGAGGCTACTAAGGGCTACGGAGCAGAGGTTGTCATGGTCGAGGGCGTGTATGATGATGCATATGCCGAGGCTATCAGGCTTCGCGATGAGCAAAAATATACATTTATCCACCCGTTTGACACCGAGAACGTAATCGCAGGACAGGGAACAATAGGTCTTGAAATTCTTGAAGAGTTGCCCGATGCAGATGCGATTATTGTACCCATAGGCGGTGGTGGATTAATATCTGGTGTTGCACTTGCTGCAAAGAAGCTTCGTCCTGATATTAAGGTTTACGGCGTACAGGCTGCGGGCGCACCCAGTATGTTTAATTCGGTCAATAATAAAAAAATAGAGCGTCTTGACAGCGTTTCTACAATCGCCGACGGTATTGCGGTAAAGGAACCGGGAGAAAACACCTTTAAATATGTAAACGAGTATGTAGATGAGATTGTTACGGTTACAGAGGATGAAATTTCATCGGCTATTTTGGCACTTATCGAACAACATAAGATGATTGCAGAGGGCGCAGGAGCTGTTTCGGTTGCCGCTGCTATGTTTGACAAGGTACCGGTTAGCAACAAAAAGGTTGTTTGCATAGTTTCGGGCGGTAATATTGATGTTACCATACTTAACCGTGTAATCAAAAGGGGACTTACACGCTCGGGCAGAAACCACAGTCTGCTTGTTGAACTTGTTGACAAACCCGGTCAGCTTAAAGGAGTTTCAAATATAATTGCAGATAAGGGCGGAAATGTTATTTCTGTTCATCACGAGAGAGCAGGAGAGGGCTCGGATATAAACGGATGCTATCTAAGAATAGTTCTTGAAACGCGTAATTTTGAACATATAAAAGAGATTACCGACGCACTCAGCGCTGCGGGATATAAATTGATTTAGGAGCGAACTTATGTTAAAAAAAGTTTATACAGAAAAAGCACCCGAGGCAATAGGTCCGTATTCACAAGCAGTAATCTGCCAAAATCTTATTTTCACATCAGGTCAAATTGCCATTAATCCATTATCGGGAGCTGTTGAGGCAGAAACTATTGAAGAACAGACCGAGCAGGTGTGCAAAAATCTTTCCGAAATTTTAAAGGCGTCGGGAAGTGATATTTCAAAGGTGGTAAAAACAGTTTGCTATTTGTCTGATATGGACAATTTTGCTAAGTTTAATGAAGTATATGCAAAATATTTTACTTTAAAGCCTGCACGCTCCTGTGTAGCAGTAAAAACTCTGCCAAAAAATGTTTTAGTTGAAGTAGATGCAGTAGCAGAAATATAACAAAAAAGACTACGTAAGAGGCACCTTCCGAAAGGAAGGTGCCTCAGTTATATTCTAGTTTTTGAAAATATAAATTTTTAAGTCTTGACAAAATCCTAGTTTGTGTGTATCATTGTATTAAGTCAATAATACATTGCGTGGTGAAGAAAATGAAATCTGATTTTGATAATAATATTCCAATTTATCTTCAATTAGTAGAACAACTTAAAAGAGATATTATATCGGGTAAGATTTCTGCTGGGGAGCGGCTGCATTCTGTACGGGATTTAGCGTTAGAGTTAAAGGTAAATCCTAACACGGTACAAAAAGCACTTGTAGAGCTTGAGGACATAGGGCTTATATTTACCGAGCGTACTAACGGTAAGTTTGTAACAGAGGATAACGCACTTATTGAAAAGTACAAACAAGAATATGCCGATAAAATTACAGAAAAATATATTGAAACTATGCAAAAAATCGGTCTTGATAAAAACGAGGTATTATTGCTTATTAAAGATTTGGGAGGAAACAAGTAATGGAATTGTTACAATGTATTGATTTAAATAAAAGCTTTGGTGAAAAGCAAATCCTTAAAAATATAAATTTAACTATACCGCGTGGTAAAATAATCGGACTACTCGGTAAAAACGGTACGGGCAAATCCACGCTTATAAAGCTGATAAACGACCTTTTAACCATAAGCTCAGGACAAATTCTTATAAACGGTAAACCGATTGGTGTTGAGAGCAAAAAAATCATTTCTTATCTTCCTGAACGCACATATCTTGATAAAGGTATGACAGTAGAAAAAACTATAAAGTATTTCGCAAATTTTTATGAAAATTTTGACAGTGAGAAGGCTTATAAACTTTTGGAAGATTTAGGTCTTGATGCCAATCAAAAGCTCGCAAAAATGAGTAAAGGTATGCAGGAAAAGGTGCAACTTATATTGGTTATGAGCCGTAAAGCTGACCTTTATATTCTTGATGAGCCGTTAGGCGGAGTTGACCCTGCTACCAGAGATTATATTTTAGATACAATTCTTACTAATTTTAACGATGGTGCGAGTGTAATAATATCTACCCATCTTATTAGTGACGTTGAACGCATATTGGATAATGTTATTTTTATTGATAAGGGTCAAATCATATTAACCGCTGAGGCGGATGAACTTAGAAACCGTGAAGACGCTTCCATTGATGAAATTTTTAGGAGGATGTTCAAATGCTAGGAAAACTACTTAAATACGATCTTAAAAGTATTTTTAAATTACTTATAATTTTCTACACATTATCTATGCTTTTTGGACTATTAACAAGGGTGTTTTTTAGTTTTAGAAACTCTCTTGTGCTGGAAATTTTAGGTGAGATTTCACAGGGTGCTGCAATTTCTATGATGTGCAGCACACTAATAAACAATATAATGCGTATGTGGGTAAGATTTAAAACCCATTTTTATGGTGACGAGTCTTATCTTACCCACACTTTACCGGTGGAAAAAAGAACTCATTATTTATCAAAAATTCTAACAACAGTAATAACCCTTTTTGTAAGTTTTGCGGTGATTTGCTTGGTTTTGTTTACTGCTTATTATTCAAAGGAAAATTTGCTCTTCTTTAAAAACCTTTTGCTGCCTTTGGTTGAAATTTATGATAGCACAATATTAGGGATTATTGCTTCATTTGTGTTTATACTTTTTTTGGAATTTATAAATATTTTACAGTGCGGATTTACAGGAATCATATTGGGAAATAGGAAGAATAATGCAAAAACAGGATTTTCGGTATTGTTTGGCGCGGCGGCATTTTTTGTGAGTCAGGTTATAATAATAGCAGTGTTATTTTTGATAGCAATCTTTAATAAAGATTTTATGAATCTTTTTGTAACGAATAATGTTATGGAGATTCAAACGATAAAGATTATGATATATGTATCAATTTCCTGCTACACATTAGTATCACTGCTTATTTGCTATATAAACATCCGTCTTTTTAAAAAGGGTGTAGATGTAGATTAAATTATAGAGGCACACTTCTCTTACGAAGTGTGCCTCATACATATCCTTTTTATGTAAATATTATTTTGTAAGCATATCTACAAGCATTCTGTAAACAGCCGAGGGGTCATCTAAAAAATTCTCTTTAATTCTAAGAGCCTGGTCGTAATCGGTCGCTTGCAAAGAAAAGCTCATAACCGTTTTCTCCTTTTCCAAGGCAGAGCAGGTAATATAAACGCCATTACCATTCCGCTCAATTTTAATATCGGTCTCCCGAATATTACGATTTCTTTTAAGCATCTTCTTTAACAGCTTTAACGATTTTTCTCTTACCGTAAAGGGAACGGTTGATTGCAGAGTCTGTGCGGCATCTCTGCCCTTTGCGTTTATGATAAATGCGGTACCTTCTTCATCTATGGCGTCTATAAGACCGTTATTTGAAAGCTGATGAAAGGCGTCGTTAACCTCAAAGGTGTTGGCAATACCCTCAACATGAAGCAAATCGGAAACCTGATTGGACGGAACGGGCTCATCAACATGCATCAGTAAATAGAGCACCAATATTTTAATTTCAGCAGTGCTTTTAAGACCACCGCGAGACACGTTGGCAGAGATAGCATCATGCTCCATTGTTGCAACTCCTCCCTTAAAATGTTACAGTATATTATACATAAGCTATTTTAAAATGTCAAGTTATCCATCATAGTCTTCTATTAAAGAGTGTGCCTCAGCAACCGAGGAAACTACAATTCCTTCTTCAAGAAGCAGTCTATCCTCGGCAGGAAGAAGGTCAATATTAACCTTCTCAAACCTTTCTATAACGGAATTATTTTTAATAAGACAAACCTGCTTGTTATGATATTTAACTATATATCCGGTGTCAATAATACTATCAGAGGATGTCTTATCACTATCATTACCATTAAAATTAAGTAAAAAAAGCATAGCAATAAATGCAACCAAAGACACAACTATTAAAATTATAGCTTTTTTTTTCATAAATTACCCCTTAATGTGAACATTTTTTAAATTATTTCAAAAATGTAACCCAATTTCAGATTATTTGTGTTATAATAATTAATACAGTTTTTTCCATAAGCTGAAATTTTGAAAAATAATTATTTATTGGAGGCGGCTTTCTGTGCGTGATAACGATTTTTTTGGAAGAGACAATGTAAACGAGCCTGACTTAAATTCAAACAATTCAGACGACAACATTGACCTTTCAAGCACCGATTCCGAAACCTTTGATTTAAACAGCTTTTCATTTAGTGAGTCTCAAAATGTCGAAGAGGTTGAGTCTTCTGAAAATGATAGCGAGACAGAAAAGAAAAAAGGCTTTAAGTTTACAAAGGCTACGGTTATAAAAACAGTATTGACATCTTTTCTTATTTTAGTCATCACAGGATGCTTGGTAGCTGGTTCTTTTTTAATATATGTGTTTGCCTTTGTTGACGGCACAATGCAGGAGGACCTTAATAACCTTGCCTTAAACTACACTACAACAATCTATGTTGAAGAGGGTGACCAGTGGGTAGAATATCAGCGTCTTCACGGGGATAATAATCGAATTTGGGTAGATTATGATAAAACTCTTGCGCAGAAAAAAGATGCTGAGTATGATGGAATACCTTATAATTTAGCGATGGCTTTTGTCGCTATTGAGGACAGGAGATTTGCCGACCATGATGGTGTTGACTGGAAGAGAACCTTTGGTGCATTTCTTGACCTAGTATTCGCTGACAGTAATTACGGCGGTTCTACAATAACACAACAGCTTGTTAAAAACCTTACTGATGACAAGGAACGCGATGCATCTCGTAAAATTCGTGAGATTATGCGTGCTAGATATCTTGAAGGCAAGTACACTAAGGAAGTCATACTTGAATGCTATATGAACACCATAGCTATGGGTAATGGTATTTACGGTGTTGAAGTGGCGGCTGAGTATTATTTCGGCAAGCAGGTGAGTGAGCTTACAATAGCTGAGTGTGCTTCTCTTGCGGGCATAACAAAATCTCCCGAAAATTACAGACCTGATACACGCCCCGAAAAGAATAAAGAGAGAAGAAATACAGTTCTCTATGAAATGTATGACCAAGGCTATATAACCAAGGCTGAATATGATGAGGCGGTTGCAACACCGATAGAAGTCGTTGCTGACAAGAAAATCCTTAAAGAAAAAGAGATTAACTCATATTTTGTTGACACTCTTTACGAAGATGTTGTAAACGAGCTAATGCGTATTTATAATTTTGACCGCAGCCACGCAGAGAAGAATTTTTATAACGGCGGATACAAGATATATTCAACACTTGACCCCAAGGTTCAAGCTGCTGTTGAAAAGGTATTTACAGATGATAAATACGCTTTAAAGGGCAAGGACGGACAGACACTTCAAGGTTCAATAACCGTGATGGATTACAGCGGTAACGTGCTTGGAATTTCGGGTGGAATTGGCGAAAAGACCGAGAACAGAGGACTTAACCGCGCAATTATGTCACCCCGTCAGCCTGGTTCTACAATGAAGCCGATTGCGGCATACGCTCCTGCGATTGAAAGAGATTTAATAACCTATTCATCAATTGTTAACGATAAGAGAATTAAATACGGCAACTGGACTCCGAACAACTGGTACGGCGGTTATAAAGGCAATATTACAGTTAAATATGCTCTTGAAAAGTCGGTTAATACAATACCTGTATATCTTGTAGATAAGCTTTCAATTAATGATTCGTTTGACTTTTTAACAAAAACGCTTGGAATAACGACCCTTAATGAAGAGGACAGAAACTACTCTCCTCTTGGAATGGGCGGAACAAACGGCGGAATTACCACAAGAGAATCTGCCGCTGCATATGCTATCTTCGGTAACGGCGGTAGGTACTATGAACCCAAAACCTTTGTAAGAATTTACGACCAACAGGGCGAGCTAATCTCATCAAAGGAATCCACACCAAGAGTGGCATTAGGTGAGGACTCTGCAACCGTAATGAATAAGCTTCTTCAAAACGTAGTATATGGTCCCGAAGGCACAGGTAGAGGCGCTGGTTCTTATGTTGCAGGCTCGGAGCTGTTTGCAAAGACAGGTACGTCAAACAACTCAAATGACCTTTGGTTTGTGGGAGGAACGCCCTATTATATTGCTTCCTGCTGGGCAGGCTATGACCAGCCTCAGAATATAACAAGATCAAATATTGCGCTTACCATGTGGGGAGCCGTAATGTCGGAGGTTCACAGGGGACTTGAAAAAAAGTCGTTTGAGGTAAGCGATTATGTTAAATGCAGACTCTACTGCAAAGAAACAGGACTTATTGCCACTGATAAGTGTCCCACAGGCAGCTATGGATGGTATAAGACAAGCAACATGAAGGTTTGCGAGAAACATGTAGGAACCGAAATTCCTGCGGACAGTCAAAATGAAATTAATGACTATCTCGGAAACAACAGTTCAGTCGATGGAAGCAATTCAAGCGCTTCATCAACTACAAGTTCACAGACCTCATCTGCAACAAGCTCTGCACAGAGCTCATCTGGTAATCAGAGCAGTACGGAGATAACATCGAGTAATACCGTAACCTCCACAGAGCAGAGCAGCTCGCAGCCCGAGCTAGGAGAAGGGGAGCCTGTAACCGAACCTATAAGTGAAATTACAGATACGAATTAGTATATAATAATAGGCAATATTTGGCAGAATGGTAGCTTTAAGCCGTTCTGCCTATTTTTATATAAATATTCTCTTGACAAAAGTAAAAATATATAGTAAACTAATTATAAGTTGTCAAAAACATACTATTTTGGGGCGTATATGTGCAATAACTTTGTCGAAAAGTATAATAATTTATCAGATGATGAGCTAATTCATCTTTCAAGAAACGAAGACAACGATGCTTTTAACATTCTTTTTTTAAGGTATCGGCACATAATTGCTCAGATCTGTGCAAAACATACACAAGATGGTATGGATTGTGATGATTTAATGCAAGAGGCAACGATTTCCTTTTATTATGCCGTTCTTTTTTACGATTTTAAGTCGTCTTCTTTTTCAACATTTATTTATGTTTGTGTTGAAAGAGGTGTTATATCTGCTATAAAGAAGGCCGCAGCAAAAAAACGTGTGCCGTACAGTATGCTTGTCCCACTTGAAGAAGATATAAATTCTTGTGAACTTGACCCTGAAAGGCTTGTTTTAAATCGGGAAAGTCATATTGCAGTTGCAAAAGAAATTAAAAATCGACTTTCAGACCTGGAATTTAAGGTTCTTATGGCATTTTTAAAAAGTGGCAGTTATGATTCTGTGGCAAATGAGATTGGCATTTCTCGTAAAAGCGTTGACAATGCACTTGTAAGGCTTAGGAAAAAACTAGATTCAATCACCTAACAGCTTTTGCTGTAAATATATTCCCTTGTAGCTTAAATAACAGAGCGTAATCGTGGCGGTGCAAATCCGTCCGGGGTGACATAACCAAAAATCGAGAGAGGTATTAAAAAATGTTTGAAGACAAGACACTGGTTTGCAAGGACTGCGGAGAGGAATTCGTATTCACTGCAAGAGAACAAGAATTTTACGAGTCAAAGGGCTTCGTAAATGAACCTTTAAGGTGTAAACCTTGTCGCGACAAGCGTAAGGCTGAACGTGCTCCCAGAGAGCTTCACGAGGCTGTATGCAATGCCTGCGGCGGAGTAGCTAAGGTTCCTTTTGTTCCGCGTGATGACCGTCCTGTATATTGCAGTGAATGTTACGCAAAAATGAAGGAAGAATCTGCTGAATAATATATTACTTAATATAGTATACATTAGAGTCTTGCCGACAGCTTTTGCTGTCGGCGTTCCTTTTTATTAACTTTATAGTCTAAAAGTTTACATTTTATTAAAACTAATTAGCAGAAAAAAATGTATAATTTTTTTGAGGTGAAGAAAATGGAAACAAAGATTCTGGTTGTTGATGATGATAGCAATATTTGTGAATTGCTGAGGCTGTATCTTGAAAAAGAGGGATATAGGGTTACAACAGCTATGAACGGCAAAGAAGCCTTATCACTTTTTAGGTCAGAAGCCCCATCAATGATACTTCTTGACATTATGCTGCCCGTTCTTGATGGTTGGCAGGTTTTAAGAGAAATCCGTAAGGAGTCATTAGTGCCAATAATTATGATTACCGCAAAGGGAGAAACATTTGATAAGGTATTAGGGTTAGAACTAGGTGCCGATGATTATATTGCTAAGCCGTTTGACACAAAAGAGGTTATAGCCAGGATAAAAGCTGTTCTCAGAAGAGCAAACCTTGAAAACAAGGAAAAAATAGAAGAGGTAAAATACGATAAGCTTAAAATCAATCTTACAAATTATGAACTGGTAGTTGACGGTAAGGTTGTAGAAGCACCGCCTAAGGAGCTGGAACTTATTTACCATCTGGCAAGTAATCCAAACAGGGTTTATACCCGCGACCAGCTTTTAGATGAGGTATGGGGATTTGACTATTACGGTGATTCAAGAACGGTTGATGTACATGTAAAAAGACTTCGTGAAAAGCTTGAGAATGTTTCGAATGCATGGTCATTAAAAACTGTATGGGGAGTCGGCTATAAGTTCGAAGTAAGATAGGGGAACTTTATGCGTTTAAGGCTATATAAAAAATTTTTCTTTACTACATCGGCTGTGCTGCTCGTTACGCTGACCTTGGTATATGTGCTTTTTGCCTTTGCAATGAACAGCTATATTTTGAAGAATAAATACGCCCTTTTAGATTCAAGCTGTCTTGCTGTTGCAAGTAATATTGAGGATGCTGAAAATTCAGCTTCGCTTGATAAAATTGTCAACACGGCTTATCTTATAAATCGTGTCAACGAATCTGATGTTTTTGTTGCAAACGAGCAGGGTGTTATAATTTCCTGCGGCTGCGAAAACTATCTAAGCGAGGGAAGCTGCACACATTCAGCAGCTATTATTGATAGAAACTTTTTAAACGGCATAGATAAGGAAAAAAATTATAGTCTTGGAACTTTGGAGGGTGTGTATAGCGAGCCACATCTTATATCAGTTTTAAAGACAGTTGCCCCTTCAAGCGACCAAAAATTGTATATTATTGCGGTCTCAAACACCCTTTCAATTAAAGAGCTTACAAAGTTTATGTTCGGCACCTATGCGATAGCCGCCATTATTCCGTTGGCGTTTATGTTTTTTGCTGAATATGGGCTTGTTTATAAGCTGACAAAACCGCTTAAATATATGTCAGTAGCGGCAAAATCTATTGCTAACGGAGATTTTTCAAAACGAGTTCCCGTAATGAGTGATGATGAAATAGGCGAGCTTTCTGTGCTTTTCAATAAAATGACCGATTCTCTTGCGGAAACCGAAATGACTAGCAGAAATTTTATTGCAAATGTCTCGCACGAGCTGAAAACACCTATGACGGTTATCAGCGGCTTTATCGATGGAATTATTGATAATACAATAAAAGAGGAAGAGCGTTCGCATTATCTTAAAATTATTTCTGATGAAATTAAACGCCTTTCTCGGCTGGTGCAATCGATGTTAAGCATTTCAAAATTTGAGTCTAAGGAAATGATCATATCGCCATCAGGCTTTGATATTGGCGATATGATACTAAATATCGTATTTTCTATGGAAAAGAGAATTAACGATAAAAATATTACTATCGAGGGACTTGATACCCTGTCGCACACAGAGATTAATGCTGACCGGGATTTAATTTATCAGCTTCTTTACAACCTTACTGACAATGCAGTTAAATATGTTGATGACTTTGGTCGGATTGCTTTTTCTCTTTATAGAATTGACAAAACGGTAGTATTTAAGATTATAAATACAGGCAAGGGAATTTTAGCATCTGATTTAAAGCATATATTTGAGAAGTTCTATAAGACAGATAAATCACGCTCAACAAACAAGGATAGCTTAGGTCTTGGACTTTATATTTGTAAAACAATTTTAGATATACACAATGGAGAAATCACCGTAAACAGTGAACCCGACCAATTTACAGAGTTTACTGTAACATTACCTATTAATTATACCGCTAAGGAGTAGTTTATGAACGACAATTTCGAGTTTGAAAAAGAAAAGACGGAGGAATCTGCCCAAAATGAAACATATATAAACGACAACAATCTATTAGAGGATGAGTTATTGGGTGAGAATCCGTCTCAGGCAATAAATATTCCAATAACAGCGCCAGAGGAGAGAGTTTCAAACAAGGGGATAAAGATTTTCTGCGGGGTTTTAGCACTTATCATTTTGCTTACAGGCAGTTCATTTTTCGGGTATTATATCGGAAAAAATACGGGAACAAAAAACTATTTTAAGGATAATGAGCTTGTGCTAAATTCTAAGCCTGTAAATACTGAGCAAAGCACATTAGAGGAAATATATACCAATAATGTAGAAAGCGTTGTCGGTATACTGGCTTATAACTCACAGGGCCAAATGAGCGAGGCTTCGGGTGTTGTATATACCGAGGATGGATATATAATCACAAATGACCATATTTATTCAGGCATACCGTCCGCAAGGTTTAAAATTTATGATGCTTCTGGTAGCGAATATAACGCAGTGTATGTTGCAGGAGATACAAGAAGTGACCTTGCTGTCTTAAAAATTACCGATAAGGTTAAATTAAAGCCTGCGGTTTTCGGCAACTCTGATGAGGTTCTTTTCGGCGAAAGCGTTTGTGCAATAGGTTGTCCCAACGGTTATAGCGCAAAAGCTATAATTACTGCGGGTATAGTGTCTGTACCAAAGGTGCGCCAATCGATTACAAGCAGTTATTCTTGTAATTTTATCCAAACCGATACACCCATTAATCCCGGTAATTCCGGCGGTGCGCTTTTTAATATGTACGGACAGGTTATAGGCATAACCTCTTCTAAAATAGCAAGCACATCTTATGAGGGTATAGGATACGCTATTCCATCGGTTACCGTAAATAAGGTGGTCGAATCTTTAATCAAAAACGGAAGAGTAGTAAACAGAGCAAGACTTGGGGTTTCCTACACCTTCTATAACAGTGCATTGGCTGAAATAAACAAACTTGCCGACCACGGTCTTTTAATAGCAGAGGTTTCTATTGACAGCGACCTTAACGGCAAGGTTGCCAAAAACGATATTATAACAAAGGTAAACGATATCGAAATTTCAGATGATGCAATTATCCTTGATATTATTGAGGAATCAAAGCCAGGGGATACCTTGTTTCTTACGATAGTTACAAGTAAGGGTAATACCATAAACGTTAGCGCAAAACTTCTTGAAGATGAGGGTTCTACCAGCTATACCGATAAAATTACAGACTCATCAAACAACTCATCTCACCATAATAACGGAATCTTTGATTTCCCGGAGGGTTATTAAATTTTAAGCGGTCGAATTTTCGACCGCTTTTCGTATTATTATATATTAATGTTTTATATCGTGTTTATAAATATTACAAAAAGTTAAAATTGGTTACAAAGAGGGCGCAAAGGTTGACAAAACGGTGCTAAATTTGGTAAAATCAAATAGAATATAATGGGAAATTATCGATACTGGGTCGATGTAGCTAATTTATTAGGGGGAGTTTTATGGTAAGAAGCATGACGGGCTTTGGCAGAGGTTCATCTAAGGGAGCCTCGGTTAGCTTTACTATCGAAATAAAATCTGTCAATTCAAGGTATTTGGAGTTTAATTGCAGGCTTCCAAAAGGATATCTGTTTTTGGAGGACAAGCTTAAAGCCTTGGTTCAAAGCAGAGTTTCCCGCGGTAAGATAGAAATGTTTATAACAATCGACCAATCGGCAGATGATGAAATAACAGTTGAGTTAAACCGTTCATATGCTGATGCTTATGTAAAAGCCTTAAATGAATTGTCATCAA
Organism: Clostridia bacterium; assembly: GCA_017533175.1. Classification (GTDB taxonomy): domain Bacteria; phylum Bacillota; class Clostridia; order Oscillospirales; family Acutalibacteraceae; genus SFWF01. The sequence continues at coordinate 12,322 of JAFXIJ010000021.1, read as the reverse complement.
GCTACGGCTTACAGAACAATGTATCTGCGGCTGATTTCATTGGGAATTCGGATATGTTTAAAATCACAAAATCTGAGGTTGATGAAGAGGCAGTTACAAAGGTTGCAATAGATGCGGCAAATGAAGCACTTGATAAATTTATCGCCATGCGTGAAATTGAGGGAGAAAAGTTAGCACAGGATGTAAAAAACCGTGCCGAACTAATACTTTCCAAGGTTTCATTTGTTGAGGAAAAGTCGCCCGAGACTGTTGCGGCTTACAGACAACGACTTGAAGCTAGGATAAAAGAGCTGCTCGACGGAGCCAATTACGATGAGACCCGTGTGATAGCCGAAACCGCTATATATGCTGATAAGGTTGCCGTTGCGGAGGAAACTGTCAGACTGCGAAGTCATATCGACCAGATGACATCAATGTTAGAGGGTGACGCTCCTGTGGGCAGAAAGCTTGATTTCATTGTGCAGGAGATGAATCGTGAAGCGAACACGATTGGCTCAAAATCTCAAAATCTTGAAATTACAGGTGCGGTAGTTGATATCAAGTCTGAAATAGAAAAGATTAGAGAACAAATACAGAATATAGAGTAAAGAGGTATGGTATGAAATTAGTTAATATTGGTTTTGGAAATATGGTTTCAACCGACCGCTTGGTTGCTATTGTAAGTCCTGAATCAGCGCCTATAAAGCGTCTTGTGCAGGATGCAAAAGAGAGAGGCACGGTTATAGATGCTACACACGGAAGAAAAACAAGGGCAGTTATTGTAACCGACAGCGATTTAATAATTTTAACATATCTTTATCCAGAGACCGTTGCAAATCGCATAGAGGAGGATTCAGTCGCCGAGGAGGAAACAGATGAATAAAGGTTCAGTACTCATAGTGTCAGGTCCTTCGGGCTCGGGCAAGGATACAATATTAAAAAAGGTGTTTGAGGCAATGCCCGAAATAAAGTTTTCAATTTCAAGCATTACCCGAGCTATGCGACCGGGTGAGGTTGAAGGAGAAAAGTATAATTTTATATCTCGTGAGGCCTTTGAAGAAATGCTAAAAAGGGATATGATGCTCGAACATAACGAGTTTGTGGGCAATTACTACGGTACACCGCGAGGACCGGTTGACAGCGTGCTTGAAAACGGCGGCGAGATAATCATTGAGGTCGATGTCAACGGAGCGGCGAACATTAGGAAGAAATTAAGCGAAACCGTAAGTATATTTATTATGCCACCTTCCTTTGAGGTGCTTAAAAACCGCCTTTCTGGACGGGGAACCGACTCTGCCGAAAATGTAGAAAAGAGAATGAATGAGGCTCTGTGTGAAATTGCAAGGGCAGATGAATACGATTACATTGTAGTCAACGATGAGCTTGATAAAGCAGTTGACGATGTTATAACTATTATAAAAAATCTAAGGTTAAAAACCGAAAGACAGAAATATTTAATTAATGAGGTGCTTGGAAAATGTTAAATCCCGCTATTGGAAAACTTATCAATTCTTGCGAAAATCGTTATAAGCTCGTAAATGAGATAGCAAAAGAAGCAAGACAAATATCAAGTGATGCAGAGCAAAAGGGCGAAATTCTTATTGAAAAGCCTGTAAGCATAGCCATCGATAAGCTTGTAAAAGAAGTATAAACAACATTTTACAAAAGAAAGGTCGGGGAAAGGGTATGATATCAGCTTTAATTGCCATAGAGCAGACGGCATATTCCTTTGACAAGCTGTATTCTTATCTTATTCCCGAAAATTTAAAGTCCCGCGCTCTTGCGGGATGCAGGGTGATTATACCTTTTGGCAAAGGCAACTCAAAGAGACAGGGTATAATTTTAAGCTTTGAGGAAATAGAGTCTGCTGAAAAATTAAAGTTTATTGAAGCTGTAATTGACTCTAAGCCTATTCTAAACGATGAAATGCTTAAAATGTGCGAGTGGATGCACGAGCATATTTTTTGCACATACTTTGACGCGGTTAGCGCATGTTTGCCCACAGGGGTAAATTTCAAGGTTAAGGAAACCATTACAAAGGGCGATGTTCCCTTTGAAGAATCCTTTCAATTTTTAGAAAGCTTTTTTAATGAGAATCCTGTAACAAGTAAGGATTCTTTGCTGGAACTTTTTGATACGCTTAATGAACAAAAGCTTTCATATTTAATTTCCTCATCTCAGCTTAAAAGAAGCGGAAACGCAGTACGGAGAATGGGGGATAACACCCAAAAAACCGTACGACCGCTGGTTTTAAAGGACGGTCTTGATGCTTATAAGCTTTCGGCTAAGCAAAAAGAGGTTGCAGAACTTATTTGCGATTTTGATTCTGTGAGCGTCAAAGAAATTCTCTATTTTACAGGTGTTTCGATTTCTGTTATAAACACATTAGAAAAAAAGGGAATTGTTGAGATTTATGAAAAAGAGGTTTATCGTTCTCCGATAAAGGATATAAAGCAAAATATAATGCAGCAGGAAATTTCTCTTACTGATGAACAGAATGCGGCATATAATCGACTTTTAGAACTTTATAAAAGCAAAAAAGGAGAGGCGGCTCTTCTTTACGGTGTAACGGGAAGCGGAAAAACAAGCGTGTTTTTAAAGCTTGTCGACGAGGCTTACGAGGAGAATAAGGGCGCTATAATAATGGTTCCCGAAATTGCTCTTACCCCCCAAATGATTTCAATTTTTTCTAAAAGATACGGAAGTCGTGTAGCAGTTTTTCATTCTGCTTTGTCCTTAGGACAGCGTATGGATGAATGGAAAAGGGTAAAAAATGGGGATGCGTCGATTGTAATAGGCACACGCTCAGCTGTTTTTGCACCTGTTGAAAATCTTTCGCTAATCGTTATTGATGAGGAGCAGGAGCATACCTACAAATCTGAAAAATCTCCTCGTTTTCACGCGCGTGATTTAGCTAAATTCCGTGTGTCTTATAATAACGCTTTGCTTGTTTTAGCTTCGGCGACGCCTTCACTTGAAAGCTATTCGGCGGCTCTAAGCGGTAAATATGAGCTTTTAAAACTTTCTGCACGTTACGGAGAGGCGGTTCTGCCTGAGGTTAAGACGGTAGATATGCGAAGAGAAATGCTAGGCGGAAATGTTTCGGTGCTCAGCCGCGAGCTTAACATAGCTATTTATGAGGCACTTGAAGCGGGAAATCAGGCAATAGTTTTACTCAACCGCAGAGGACATAACACCTATATTTCCTGTCATTCCTGCGGATATGTTGCAAGCTGTCCTAATTGCAGTGTTTCAATGACCTATCATTCGGCAAACCGCCGTATAATGTGCCATTACTGCGGATATAGTGAGGCTGTGAAGGATACCTGCCCTTCGTGCAGCGTAGGTAAGCTTTCCTTTATGGGAATAGGTACGCAAAGGGTGGAGCAGGAGCTTAAAGCAACCTTCCCTCGGGCATCTGTATTAAGGCTTGATGCCGATACTACTTCGAGCAGAGATTCTTTTTCTAAGCTTCTCGGTGATTTTGCAAACGGGAAATATGATATAATGCTCGGCACACAAATGGTCGCAAAGGGTCTTGATTTTCCGAATGTTACCGTTGTGGGAGTTTTGGGTGCCGACAGTGCTATGAATGGTGATGATTACAGAAGCTTTGAACGCTCATTTTCTCTGCTTACCCAGGTCTTTGGCAGAGCAGGGAGAGGAAATGAAAAGGGAATAGCAGTAATACAAACCAATGACCCTGAAAGTAATCTTATTAAGCTTGCCGCAACGCAGGATTACGAGTCATTTTATAAAAATGAGATACTTATTAGAAAGATGACGGTATATCCTCCGTACTGCGATATAGTACAAATTGGAGTACAGTCTGCCGAGCAACAGTCGGCAAAGGCGGCAGCTTACGAAATATTCGAAAACATTACACGGCTTGTAAAAGAAGAATTCAGCGATATAAAGCTTATAATTTTAGGTCCTGCTGTCGCGGCTGTGCCAAAGGTAAGTAATAATTATAGGTTTAGACTCATAATAAAAACTAAAAACAGTAAAAGACTTCGTGAGTTACTTAGAAAATCGGTTGATATAAAATTACGCCGAGATATATCGTTGTTTATTGATATTAACCCGGAAAGAATAATTTAACACATTTTAAGGTGATAGGATGGCAATAAGAACTATAATTAAAAGTGGTGATGAGGTATTAAAAAGGGTGTGCAGAACTCAGCTAACCTTTGATGAACGACTTGCCTCACTTTTGGATGATATGGCAGATACTATGTATGCAGCTGACGGATGCGGTCTTGCTGCCTCTCAGGTAGGAATTTTACGACGCATTTGTGTTGTCGATGTGGGAGATGGACTTATAGAGCTTGTAAACCCTGTGATAATAGAGAAAAAAGGCGTACAAGAGGAACAAGAGGGTTGTCTGTCATTCCCCGGTGAATACGGAACAACCGTACGTCCTATGAAGGTTAAGGTCAGAGCTCAGGACCGAAACGGCAACACCTTTACGGTAGAGGGGGAGGGGCTTAAAGCCCGCGCCTTTTGTCACGAGATCGACCATCTAGATGGGATAGTCTTTAAGGATAGACTTAAATAGGAGCAGCTTAATGAATATAGTTTTTATGGGAACACCTGATTTTTCGGTGCCGACACTTAAAGCACTTAATGAGTCAAAGCATAACGTGCTTGGGGTCTTTACGCAACCCGACAAGGCGGTGGGAAGAAAGCAAATCATAACACCTTCCGCCGTAAAAGTATATGCAAAAAGCCAGGGCTTGCCGGTTTTTCAGCCTGCAACCCTTCGCGACGGCGAGGCTTTAAAGATTATTAAGGAGCTAAATCCGGATATAATAGTTGTGGTAGCTTATGGTAAAATTCTCCCCGAGGAGCTTCTTACTCTTCCTAAATACGGCTGTGTAAACGGTCACGCATCCCTGCTTCCGCGCCACAGAGGCGCATCGCCTATACAGTGGTCGATAGTTTGCGGTGACAAGGTAACGGGAATTACTACTCAGCTTATGGGAAAAGGCATTGATACGGGAGATATACTTTTAAGCGAGAGCCTCGATATCGGCGAAAATGAAACAGGTGAGCAGCTTCATGACCGATTAAGCATACTTTCGGCAAGTGTTATGTTAAGTACGCTTGAAGGTCTTGAAAACAATACTATTGCACCTAAAAAGCAGAATGAATGTGATGCTAATTATGCTCCAATAATAAAAAGAGAAATGGGCTTTATTGATTTCAAAAAAACTGCAGAGCAAACCCATAATCTTATTAGAGGCTTTTATTCTTGGCCTGCTGCATATTTTTATATTGACAACAAACGCATAAAGGTTTTGTCCTCGGCTGTGTCAAATGGAGAGATTGCACAAAGTGGAACCGTAATTTGCGCTAACAAAAGACTTATAGTGGCTTGTGCTCAAAATACAGCTATTGAGCTTTTGGAAATTCAGCCTGAGGGTTCTAAAAGAATGTCGGCGGCTGATTATTTAAAGGGACATCCTATAAAAGAAGGATTTGTAATTTCAAATGAACAATAAGGATAATCCGCGTGAGCTTGCAGCAAGAGCAATATGTAAGATTGAAACCGAAAAGGCATATTCTAATTTACTTGTAAATAACCTCCTTAAAGATTGTGAGCTTTCAAAGGGAGACAAAGCTCTTGCGACTTTTATAATCTACGGTACACTTGACAGACAAGTAACTATTGATTATTATATAAAAAAATTTATTAAGACACCTATAAAAAAGATAAAGCCTTATACCTTAGCGGTAATTAGAACAGCAGTATTTCAAATAAAATTCACAGACAGAATACCAAATTCGGCGGCAGTGAATGAGGCTGTTAAATTAATAAAAAAGTCTAATGAAAAATTCAATTCAGGCTTTGTAAATGCTCTGCTTCGCAGTGTTTCAAATACCGAAATTGAGCTTCCAAGCGGAAACGATATAAATTCCTTATCTGTAAGATATTCCTGTCCTGCTAGCCTTACGGCAATTCTTATTAAGGATTATGGTGTTAATGATATTAAAGCTTTTTTGGAGGACTCATTACTTGCAGCCCCCGTGTTTTTAAGGGTGAATTCGAGAAAAATTTCAGCAGAGGAATTAGCAAAGCGACTTAAAAATAAGGGAATATCGGCAGAGCCTGTTTTCGATAAAGCTTTAAGAACCGAAGGCCTTACCGATATTGAAGCTCGACAGGAATTTATGGAAGGGCTTTTTCATATTGAAGAGCTCGCTTGTCAAATGGCAATAGAAAAGCTTGAAATTGAAAAGACAGATAGCGTTTTGGATGTGTGTGCCGCTCCGGGAGGCAAGAGCTTTACTGCGGCGCAAGAAGCGTTTAAGGGAGAGGTTGTATCTTGCGATTTATATGAGCAAAGAACCAACCTTATACAAAACGGCGCAGCACGCTTAGGATTAGACAATATTTCGGTAAAAACGCTTGATGCAACAAGGTCAAATTTTGATAAGAACTCTTTTGACAAGGTTATTTGTGATGTGCCATGCTCAGGCTTTGGCGTAATACGCAGAAAGCCCGATATTAAATATAAGCCGATAAGCTGCTTTGACGAGCTCATTAAAACTCAAAAAGCAATACTTAATAATTCAGCCGAATATCTGCGTCAGGGAGGAAAAATTCTTTATTCAACCTGTACGCTCCACAAGGCTGAAAATGAGGATGTAGTTAATGATTTTTTGAAAAATCATACCGATTTCAAGGTAGCTTATATGCATACCTTTATGCCTCATAAGGATGGTACTGACGGATTTTTTGCAGCGGTACTTGAAAAAATGTAATTCGGAAGTGATGTATTGACCAAAAAGGATATAAGGTCTATGACGCAAAGCGAAATTGCGAGCGAGATAGAATCTCTTTCTGAAAAGAAATTTCGCGCTGCTCAGATATATAAATGGCTGGCAATGGGCACCGAAAGTTTTGAAGATATGACCGATATATCAAAGCCCTTGCGTGAAAAACTTGATAATCTGTATTTTATACCTTCGGTCAAAACAGTAAAAAGGTTTGAGTCTTCACTTGATGGTACGGTAAAATATCTTTACGAGCTTTACGACGGCGAAAGAATAGAGTCGGTGCTTATGAAGTACAATCACGGATATACGGTATGCATATCAACACAGGTTGGATGCCGTATGGGTTGCAGCTTTTGTGCTTCTGGTATTGATGGACTGTTTAGGAATCTAAATGCATCCGAAATGCTGGCTCAGGTCTTCAATGCGGCAAAGGATAACGGTATTCGCGTTTCGAACATAGTTCTTATGGGTATGGGCGAGCCGCTTGACAATTTTGATAATGTTAAACGGTTTTTAGAGCTTGTAAGCGATCCTGTTGGTCTTGGAATAGGGTATAGGCATATTTCACTTTCAACCTCGGGAGTTGTTAGCGGAATATATAAATTGGCAGAGCTTAATTTGCCCATAACACTTTCAATTTCGCTTCACGCTCCCTTTGATAATATGAGAAGTGAAATGATGAAGGTCAATAAAAAATGGAACATAGAGCAGCTAATTAAAGCCTGCAAGGACTATCAGAAAACAACCGGCAGGCGAATATCGTTTGAGTATGCTATGATAAAGGGTGTTAATGATACCGAGCAGTGCGCCTTACAGCTTGCTAAAATTTTAAAGGGAATTATGTGCCATGTTAATTTAATTCCCGTAAATCCCGTAAAGGAAAATTCTTATGTAAAATCAGACCGCAGAGAGCTTGAAGCCTTTGCTGAGAGGTTGAACGGTCTTGGTATAAACACTACGGTGAGAAGAACGCTGGGCGGCGATATAGATGCCTCTTGCGGACAGCTGCGCCGTAAATATGATGAAAAAAGGAGGGGAAATTTTGAAAATTTACAGTAAATCTGATATTGGACGAGTACGCAGTTCAAATCAGGATGCCTTTGTTGCAGGAGAATTTCAAAACGGCGCCGCATTTGCAGTTGTTTGTGACGGAATGGGCGGAGCTAATGCCGGCAAGGTTGCAAGTGAAAAGGCGGCAACAATAATTTCGGATTATATTGTAAAGTCTTATTCCCCTAAAATGAGCGAATCGGGAATTGAGAAGATGCTTCGTGCAGCGATTAATTCTGCTAATGAAGAGGTATATACCACTTCAAAGCAGAATGCTGAGTATGACGGAATGGGCACCACCGTTGTTGCTGCTTTTGCGGTTGATAATTTAATTCATATTGTACATGTAGGTGACAGCAGAGCTTATCTTATCAGCAAAGAAAAAATTGAGAGGCTTACAGAGGACCATTCGATTGTGCAAAGAATGCTCTTACAGGGAGAGATAAGCGAGGATGAAGCTAGAAACCATCCAAAAAAGAACATTATTACACGTGCAATCGGTGCTGAAAGTACTGTTTTATGCGACTACAACATAGTAATTAAATCGGATAATTCGGCGGTATTAATTTGTACTGACGGACTGACTAATTATCTGGATGAAAAAACCATCTTCGACATTGTTCAAAGTGAAGAACAAGAGCTTTGCGCAAAGAGGCTTATTGAAAAGGCTAACGAGCAAGGCGGAGGAGATAATATTACGGTTGTTTTGATTTTCTAAAATTTAAAATTAATGCGATTTAAGCAGAATGGAAGGAAATTATGGATAAATATTTAGGAAAACGACTTGATGGCAGATATGAAATACAGGAAATTATCGGCGTCGGAGGAATGGCTGTTGTATATAAGGCATACGACAATGTTGATGACAGAATAGTAGCAATCAAAATTTTAAAGGATGAATTTACGGGAAACGAGGATTTTCTCCGCCGTTTTCGTAATGAGTCCAAGGCGATTGCTGTGCTTTCGCACCCCAATGTTGTAAAGGTCTTTGATGTAAGCTTCGGCGACCTTATTCAGTATATTGTAATGGAATATATCGACGGTATTACACTTAAAGAGTATATTGAGCAAAATGGACCGATTTCTTGGAACGATGCAGTTTACTTCACCCTTCAAATACTCCGAGGACTTCAACATGCACACGATAAGGGCGTAGTGCACAGGGATGTTAAACCGCAGAATATTATGGTGCTTTCAGATGGTACTATAAAGGTTACCGACTTTGGTATTGCCAGATTTGCAAGAAGCGAGCAGAGAACAATTACCGATAAGGCTATCGGTTCGGTTCATTATATAAGTCCTGAACAGGCACGAGGCGACAGTGCAGATGAAAAAGCCGATATTTATTCGGTCGGCGTTATGCTTTATGAAATGCTTACAGGCAAGCTGCCCTTCCAGGCCGAAAGCGCGGTATCGGTAGCTATTATGCAGCTTCAAAAGGACCCACAGCTGCCTCGTGATATAAACGGCTCTATACCTCTTGGACTTGAACAGATTACAATGCACGCTATGGAAAAGGATACAGGTAAGAGATACAAGTCTGCGGCAGAAATGCTTTGCGACCTTGAAGCCTTTAAAAAGAGCCCTGCTGCAACCTTTGAATATGATTATTTTATTGACAATTCTCCCACAAAGTTTATTCCCAGTATGAAAAATGAGGAAGAAGAGGAGAAAAAAGATAAGTCTGCGATTATTCCCATTTTAGCAGGCATTTCAGCAACCTTTGTGATTGCAATTATAGCGCTGTTCATATTTGTTCTGCCGAAATTTATCGGAAGCACAGGAAAAGAAATTCCTTGCCCTGACTTTACCGGAATGACCTATGAAGAAATTAGTGCCAACGATAAGTACGACAGCTACAACATTACACTTAAATGGGAAAATAATGCCGAGTGTCCCATAGGAGAAATATTTAGGCAGGACCCGCCCGCAGGTACGGGAATTAAGGAAAAATCGCCCAATGTTACTGTCTATGCAAGCTCGGGTGAGAAGACTGTCAAAGTACCTGATGTTTACGGATATACTGAGGCTAGGGCTAAAAACGAGCTTGAAGCTATCGGATTGAAGGTAGTTATAGAGAAGGTAACCGATGAAGAATATGATGCAAATACCGTAATCAAAACCGTTCCGGGAAGGTTAACAACAGCACATATCGGTGATGAAATTACTTTATATGTAAGCACAGGTGCTCCCGAAAAATTTGTAAAACTTCCAAGCCTTGTCAACTTTACTTTTGAACGCGCTAAGGTAGAATTAGAGCAGGCAGGATTAAAGCTTGGAGAGGTTACCTATGTAAATTCCAGCAAGCCAAAGGACCTTGTTGTCGGCCAAAATCCCAAATTTGAGAATGGCAAAGAGGTAGGCGAAGGCTCGGTTGTTGACCTTGAGGTAAGTAAGGGCTTTGTTGAGTATGAATATTCGGTAACCGTAAGCTCGTTACCAACCGATTTCATTACTAATACAACAACCGTTTCGCTCTGGAAGGACGGCACTCTTGTAACAGAGTCCCCCTTAATCAATTTGCCTGAAGCTGAATACAGCTACACCTTTAAGGGACTTAAATCAAACGCCGAAACGGTTATATATACCGTAAAACTCAAATATGACGGACAGTATGCAAACATACTTGATATTAGGGTTAATGCAAAAGATGGAAGCTGGCAGTGGTCTGGTGATTATGACTATCCCACAGCCACTATTTCATCCGAGCCTGAGGCTCCTAGCGAGTCAGTTGAAAACAACGGCACCTCATCAACCCCCGTTGATACAGAGAACTCCTCTGAACCTGGTGAAACGGTGTAGCAGATGCAGGGTGTAATTATTAAGGCTATATCAGGCTTCTATTATGTAGAAACAGATAAAGGAATTATAGAATGTAAAGCAAGGGGAAGGTTCCGTAATGACGGGACCTCCCCTTTGGTTGGAGATAGGGTTATAATTAACCTAAGCGGAAAAAGCGGTACTATTGAATCTATAAACGAGCGAAAAAATATGCTTTCGCGCCCGCCAATCGCAAATATAGATAAGCTTTTTATCGTCTCATCGGCAGTCATTCCCGCACCAAATACAGTGCTTATCGACAGAATGACCTCTATTTGCGAATACAAGAATATCGAACCGATAATAGTTTTCAATAAGACAGACTTAGGCGAAGTTGAATCTTTAAAAAAGATATATCTAAATGCAGGCTTTAAAACCATTGTTTGCTCTGCTCTGACTGGCGAGGGAATTGATGAAATAAAAAAGGAGCTTAGCGGTTGCATTTGTGCCTTTACGGGCAACTCAGGTGTAGGAAAATCAAGCATATTAAATTTAATCTTTTCAACACTTAATCTTTCGACCTCTGATGTTAGCGAAAAGCTTGGCAGAGGTAGACACACTACCCGCCACACCGAGCTTTTCAGTCATGAGTTCGGAGGTTATGTTGCCGACACACCGGGATTTTCCTCTGTTGAAAACGATAAATTTGATTTAGAGTTCAGAGATTTACTTCCGACACTTTTCAGGGATTTTGAGGAACACAGGCAAACCTGCAAGTTTCACGATTGCAAGCATGTAGCCGAAAAGGGCTGCGGCGTAATTGAGGCTGTAAAAGCAGGTGAAATCGAGAAAACCCGTTATGACTCCTACCTTGCGATTTACAATGAACTCAGGGACGTCAAACCCTGGGAAGTAAGAAGATAAAAAAACAGGTTAAAATATATGAAATGGTATAAATTTGACATTCGAGATTTAACCGATGAAGAATATCAAAAATGGTATTCCTTAATGAACTCGGATAAGCAAAAACGTGTGGATAACATCCGACATGCTGATGACAAAAAGCGAACGGTTGTCGGTGAAATGCTATCCCGCAAAGCTATATCTGAGTGGTGCGGCGTTGCTCCGCATAGCATAGTTTTTACAACAAAAGAACATGGCAAGCCTTATGCAGAGGACCTAAGCGTTGAGTTTAGCATCAGCCATTCGGGAGATATGGTCGTTTGTGCTGTTGATAAAAAGCCAATTGGGATAGACATAGAACAAATTAGACCTATGGATTTGAAGATAGCCAAACGTATTTGTACCGACGAAGAGCTACAATATTTGTTTGGACACGCTGCTACAAAGCAAGATTTTACCTATACCGAAGACACAGAAATCCTAACCCGCTTTTTTAAGCTTTGGACAGCCAAGGAAGCCTACGGAAAGCTTATTGGCGATGGTTTGGCAAGTATAAGCAAACCATTAAAAAGGGAAACAAAAACATATATTATTGAAAAAGAATATATTGTATCAGTAATATCTTGAAAATTAAGCTTTGTTAAAATACAAATAAGTCTAGGTTCAAATATTTGAACCTAGACTTATTTTTCTTCATTTAGTTTGTTGGCAAAATCACTTGACTTTTTCTTAATCGGTATCGTTTTAGATTCTGCTATTCGCTTTGCCTCCTCAAAAATTAAGCTTAAAAGGGCAGCTACAATTCTGAAAACTCTGCTAACGAGAACAGTCTCAAACTTAAAAGAAG
>JAFXIJ010000020.1 GCA_017533175.1 Clostridia bacterium | reverse complement strand
AGCGAAAAAACGGCAAAAGGGTACACTACGCCTGGTATTAACTGCTTACATTCTATCACAAAACTTTTAAGAATGCAACAGTTTTTTTATAAAAATGTGAAAAAATTTTTAGGTTTTTCTTTTGCTATATAAACCCACCAATAAAATAGCTTTTTTTCTGTTTAATTTTCATATTAGCTCTTTATTTTTAAATCGTTTAGCTGTATAATAAAGTTGTTCTTTGCGTTTTGAAATACTTTTTATTCGTAAATTTAACCGAAAGGATGACTTCTTATATGCCATATGAATTAGGTCTTGAAGTTATGGCTCATGATATTAATACTCATCGTGAGGCTTCCCCTTCAAGCATAGTGAAATATCTTCAAGAAGCGGTTGACCGCAATTTAAAGGAATGCCGTCCTACATATGAGGAGCTGCTCGAACAAAATTTAAGCTTTATTGTCAGCCGAACAGCACTGAAAATTTACTCGCCCCTAAAAGAGTACGATAAAATTACGGTTCAGACCTGGGCTACCGAGGGTAAATCTGCAGCCTTTATGCGAAATTACCGAATTCTTTGCGACGGGAAAACCGCTGCCGAGTGTGTTATGACCTGGGCATTGCTTGATATTAAAGAGCATCGGCTTTTAAGGGGAAGCGAGTTTGATGTGTCATCCTACGGTACGGGAGAGCTTTTAAATCTTGATATGCCTTCGCGTTTTAGAATAAATAAGGATGCGGTTCTTACAAAGTGTCGTGAAAAAAGGGTTTACTATTCCGACATAGACCGAAATCAGCATATGAATAATGTAAAATATTTTGATTTACTCTTTGACTGCATACCGAATTGTGAAAATGTAAGAATGACATCCTGTATTCTTAATTATGTTAATGAGGCAACTTACGGCAAGCTTATAGAAATTTATTCCCTTCCTGTTGAGGTTTTGGAAAATGGTGAGAAAGCTTACAGCTTTATAACCAAAATAGATGGTGAAACAAATGTTGAAGCAAGGTTCACGGTGACTGATATATGAAAAAGAATGCTATATTTGGAATTTCAAGCCTTCTTCTTGCCGCGTTTATTTGGGGTACCGCTTTTGTTGCACAAGACGTAGGAATGAATTATGTCGCCCCTTTTACCTTCCAGTCGGTTCGTTCCTTTATAGGTGGGATAGTTTTACTGCCTGTTGTAATGATTAATAATTCCGTTAGAAAAAGAAACTCAGCGTTTAAAGAAATAAAGCCGTATGATAAAAACGTTACCCTAATCGGAGGCATTTGTTGCGGAATCGTATTAAGTGTCGCTGCCTGCTTTCAGCAGTTTGGTATTAAATACTCCTCGGTGGGCAAGGCAGGTTTTATAACCGCCCTGTATGTGATTTTCGTTCCAATTTGCAGTATATTCTTAAAAAGAAAGATTCGCCCCGTAGTCATTGTGTCATCTTTGCTTGCGGCATTTGGACTTTATCTGCTTTGCATGAGTGAAAGTTTCTCCTTGTCTTATGGTGACACATTATTATTAATATGTTCGCTTAGCTACACCGCACACATTATTATTATAGATAAATTTTCACAGAGTGCCGACTGTATAAAGATGTCATGCATACAGTTTTTTACAGCAGGGCTTCTTTCGGGCGTCCCTATGTCTCTTTTTGAGCAACCTAATTTTGAGAGCATATGTTTGGCGTGGTTTCCAATTCTTTATGCGGGAGCTCTTTCAAGCGGTGTTGCATACACTCTGCAAATAGTAGGTCAAAAGCATACAGAGCCGACGGTTGCATCACTTATTATGAGCTTAGAATCGGTATTTGCGGTGTTAGCGGGAGCTGTTTTACTTAATGAAATACCGACTGTTGCCGAGGCTGCGGGTTGTTTTGTCCTCTTTGGAGCAATAATTCTAGCCCAGCTCCCGTCGAAAAAGACATCCTCTAATATATAACTATGTATTAATCTTATGATAAAAACCGCCCGAATTCCCTTTTGGAAAGTCGGACGGTTTATTTTTAGTACTTTTCTGCTATTTCATAAATTCTTGCAGGGAGGTCTTCCTCGTCGCAGGAAATCGTAAACACATATTCTATATCGCTGCCTTTAAGTCTTTCCAGGAAGGAATCTAGACCATCTATGCCACCGCCGATTTTAAGTGTGGCATCGCCGAAGATGTGAGTGACATCATGGTTGCTCGCAGCAATTCCGCAGAGCATGGCATAATATTCACCATAACCGGAAATTTCATAGTTTTCAGTATCAATGAGTCTGACACCGCTTGATATATTGAATCTAAGCGCGTCGCCCTTTTCGACACATACCACGTTGCCCGAGCTGTTCTTTACAGCTTCGTTCGCCGCATCTATAAGTTTCTTTGTTTTGCCTGAACCTTTGTTTCCGATAATAAGTTTTATCATATTATCCACTCTCCTTTATATATATTCACCGCCTTAGCGGTTATTTTTATTTTATAAGTCTTGCTTCAAGCTCTGCCTTGGCTGATTCGTATCCAGGTTTGCCAAGCAGGGCAAACATATTTTTCTTATAACTTTCAACTCCCGGCTGGTCAAAGGGATTTACGCCAAGCACATAGCCTGATATACCGCAAGCCTTTTCAAAGAAATAAATAAGTCTTCCGAGATTTTCTTCATCTGCTTTATCAAGCCAAATAACGAGATTCGGAACTGCTCCGTCAGTATGGGCAAGCACAGTTCCCTCGAAAGCCTTGCTGTTTACAAAGGATAGCGGTTTTCCTGCTAGGAAATTGAGTCCGTCACCGTCATCCTCCTCGGCCTCGATAATTACATCACTGCCGCAGTCGCCTATGTTTACAACAGTTTCAAACAAAAGACGGCTTCCGTCCTGAACATATTGTCCCATCGAATGAAGGTCGGTAGAGAAAATCGCGCTTGACGGGAAAATTCCTTTGCCGTCCTTTCCCTCACTCTCGCCGAAAAGCTGTTTAAACCATTCCGCCATCATAGCAAATCTCGGCTCATAGGAAACGAGCATTTCAACCGTTTTGCCCTTTCTGTAAAGAGCGTTTCTAATAGCCGCATAGGTGTAACAGCTGTTTTTGCAAACATCCTTAACCGAATACTCCTTTGCAGCAGCAGCGGCACCCGCCATAATAGCATCAATATCAGCACCGCAAACCGCAATTGGAAGAAGACCTACCGCGGTTAAAACCGAAAAGCGTCCGCCTACATCATCAGGTATTACAAAACACTCATATCCCTTTGCATCTGCTAATTGCTTTAAGGTGCCTCTCGCCTTGTCGGTGGTGCAGTAAATGCGTTTTGCAGCCTCCTCCTCGCCGTATCTTTCCTCTAAAAGCTTACGGAAAACACGGAAAGCAACTGCCGGCTCGGTAGTTGTACCCGACTTTGAAATAATATTTACCGATACTCTCTTATTCTCGCAAATTTTAAGAATATCATTGAGCGCCGAGCCACTTATTGAGTTGCCCGCAAAATATATATCGGGTGTATCCTTTGGTAAAGCGTTATAATTGTTGGATTTTAAAAACTCGATTGCCGCACGCGCGCCGAGATACGAGCCTCCTATTCCAATTACTACCAAAACATCGGTATCCGACTTAATTTTTTCAGCTGCCTTCTTAATTCTGGCAAACTCTTCTTTGTCGTAATTGCTCGGAAGATCCACCCAACCTAAAAAGTCATTGCCAAGTCCCGTTTTATTATGTAACATATCATGAGCCGCCTCTATCTGAGAGGATAAGCCCTTAATATCATTTTCTTTTAAAAAGCCTTGCGCATATTTATAGTTAAATTTAAGTGACATTACTTTCTCCCTAGAAGTATGAAATAATCTATTTGATTATATTTTACACTAAAACGCGGCACTTTTCAACTGTTATTTATTACAAAGTGAACATATTTTTCAATATTCTTTTAGCACAGACCCAAAAAGTAAGCTTATCACTTGATTCTGCCGCTTTTATATTAATTGCACCGATTTCTTCGGAGTTTATATAAATATGTATATATCCCACCGTATCCCCTGCTTTTACGGGAGCAGTAAGCTCGCTTGTAATCTCGGGCTGCTTTGTAATTTTAACATCCTCCCCCTTTTTAGTAAGCACCGACACCTTTCCGTTTGCAATAGGTGTAATGCTGCTCTTTGTTCCTTTTCTTATGGCTATTAAAGGAAGCTCAATATCTTCGGCATTAATTTCCTTGTACTCGTAATTTGCAAAGCCGTAGTCAAGCAGCTTTACCGCGCCGTTAAATCTATCCTTACTGGTAGGCGCTCCCATCACAACCGCAACAAGTGAAAGTCCATCACGCTCTGCCGCAGCCGAAAGGCAGGAGCCTGCCACCGAGGTGGTACCGGTTTTTAAGCCGTATGCACCCTTATAATATTTCACAAGTTTATTAGTGTTTACTAGCTCGCTCTTGCCGTCGCGCAGACTATCCATCCAGACGGTCGAATACTCTTTAATTAAAGGATATTTAACAAGCTCTGCCGACATTATTGCTACGTCGTGTGCGCTGGTATAGTGATTTTCCGCATCAAGCCCTGTGCAATTTACGAAGTTAGTGTTGTTCATACCAAGAGTCTTTGCTTTTTCATTCATCTTCGCAACAAAGGTTTCCTCGCTGCCTGCCACCGCTTCTCCTAATGCGACCATGGCATCGTTTGCTGAGGCTATAACCGTCGCCTTTAACAATTCATGTACCGTCATTTCCTCCCCCGGTTCAAGCCAAATCTGTGAACCACCCATACTGCATGCATGGTCGCTTGCGGTAATTTTTGTTTCAAGACTTAATGCGCCTCCTTCAATCGCTTCAAAAACAAGACAAAGTCCCATTATTTTGGTTATTGAAGCGGGTGCTCTTTTTTCATCGGCGTTGTTCTCATATAAAACCTTGCCCGTAACCGTTTCGATTAAAATTGCCGACTTCGCATTTATATCAAGCACCGTTCCGATAGGAGCATCCGCCTGCGTATTCTCTGCAAGAGGGGTATCAAGGTCGGTTGCATTATACTCCATACTTACTGTAACCGCGTCAGAAGCCTTAACCGGAAGAGGCAGAAGCAGAAGCACCGCCAGAATGATTGCTATATACTTTTTCATATAAAAACCCCCACATATTCTTTTAATTAAAGATATGTGGGGTCAGTATTTTTAATAACCTAAGTTCTCTTGGCAGATTATTACCTTTATTCTGTCTTTTATACGCTGATGTGCCATTATCACATAGTCACAACAAATTCTGTCCTTCGAGCCGCAGCCGCTTCCTGCATTTCCGCTAACACAAACACATTCTCCTGTCTTTGCGCAGGGAGTGTTCATATTAAGCCTTTTTGCGTTAAGAGGCGCCGCAACAGTCTTTACCCTTTTTATGCCCTCGTTTACATCGGATACTATTTTATTTGCTCCGACTATTACAATGACGCTTTTAGGTCCGAAAAGGACTGCGGCTACGCGGTTTGCATTTCCATCCACATTAATAAGCTTTCCACTCTCGGTCACGGCATTTGCCGAGGTTAAAAACGTGTCTGCAAAGAAGGTTTGTTTGTATATTTCGTTTATTTCTTCCCTTGTCAGCCCCTCTGCGCTTCGGTCAAGGAAATTATAGACACCGCTTTTAAGCAGGTCAAAAACTCCCGTTTCACAAAGTGTTACCGAGCCGCCGCAGGAAACGGTCTCGCCCTCTTTTAAAAGTGAAGCCGTTATTTCTCTCGCCTCATCCTTAGTTTTAGCATAAAAGGTTTTCATATTGTTGGCTTCAAGAGATTCCATTGTCCGTTTGATTTTTTCTGTCATAAATTTTCTCCTAAACTATAATTCCGCCGCCGAGCACCGCATCACCTATATATAATACGGCAGACTGCCCCGATGTAGGTGCGCGCTGTGGCTTTTTAAATTCAAGCACGCCCTCGGTCTTGCTCATCGGATGGAAAATGCATTCATCATCATTTGCGCTGTAACGAAGCTTTGCCGTACAAGGAAGCTTGCTCTCTGGGAACTCTGCCGAAATCATATTTATTTCCTTAATATGCACCCTGTTTTTAAATAGGTGCTCTTCATTGCCTAAAACGACCTCATTTGTTTTCGGATTTTTTGATATTACAAACTGAGGCTTTCCAAGCGCAACACCCAGCCCCTTGCGTTGTCCGATTGTATAACATTCCTGTCCCTTGTGCTCGCCTATTTTTTTGCCCGAAATATCTATATAATCACCTTTTTTAAAGGGCTTGCCGTTAAACTCCTCTAAAAACCTCGAATAGTCACCATCAGGCACAAAACAAATATCCTGACTTTCCTTTGCATTTGCCGATACAAAGCCGTATGAATGGGCTATCTCCCTTACAGCTTGCTTGCTAATATCTCCAAGCGGCATAAGTGTTCGAGAAAGCTGCTCTTGGCTCAATCTCCAAAGCACATAGGTCTGGTCTTTTTTGCGGTCCTCGGGGCGATAAAGAACATATCTTCCGCTTACCTTATCCTTTGTTATTCTCGAATAATGTCCCGTGGCTATATAATCACAGCCAAGCTGTTCCGCCACTTTAAGCAGAGCACCAAACTTTAAATGCTTGTTACACTCTATACAGGGGTTCGGCGTTAGTCCCTTTGAGTACATTTCGGAGAAGGCACAGATTACCTTTTGCTTAAACTCCTCTTTCATATCAAAGACAAAATGCTCTATACCGAGTTTTTGGCAGACGCTTTGTGCATCTGATACCTCTTGTGCTACCCCGTACTTTTCATAAAGCCGCATTGTGCCACCCACAACCTTGTAGCCCTGTTCCTTTAAAAGAGCCGCCGCAACCGAACTGTCAACTCCGCCCGACATTGCTGTCATTACGCTATGCAAATTCTTTCACCTCTTTACACCAACACATTATATTATATATATAGGGGTTCTTTTTTGCGTATATTTTGCATACACATTATAAAACCTGTTTTATAAAATAAAAAAGCCCTGCGTTGCAGGGTTTAAATGTTAGAAACGTATATTTAATAATAAATTACCGAAAAAACGGCAAAAATATCCTTGTGGATTTAAACCTTGCAAATTTTGAAGTATTTTGCCTGTTAATAATACCACATTATCTAGTATTTGTAAATCATTTTTTGTTTCCCCAATACCACTATATTCCATTTTTACCGTTAATTTTCGCAGTTGTTACATTTGATTAGTGGTATTTTTGTAGAATTGCACAATTTTTTCGACAAAAAAACCTCATAACAAACGGTTACAAATCTGTAACTTTTTGTAATCATTTGTTTTTTCTGTGCATTTTGCACAAATTTGAGGTTTCAGAGTCGTTTGACTTAATTGAATTTTGTGGCTATAATACCGAAGAACAAAAAAACGACCCCCCAGGGACTACTTTATGAAATACAACCCGTCCCTATAAGTCCGGAATTTTCTGACTTAAAAAAAGGAGAATTTTAATGTTACAAAAAATAAAATCGCTGTCTTGCGGTCTTTTTGACCGACAACGCAGTTTGGCAGAAAACCACGCAAAATCAATTATCGCCTTTCTGCTTGCCTGCACAATGATTTTGTGTGCTGTCTTCTTTACCGCGCACAAGGTTAATGTATATGATGGTGAAAACAGCTATTCAATAGTATCTCTTTCAAGAGACCCTCTTATAGCTATGAACAGGGTATCTTTACCCGAAAACTACAAAATAGAGAAAATCTCTTCTGATTTCTTCTCGACCAATGTTAAGATTTCTTATCCCTTCTCTTTATCTGTTACACTGGGAGACAACACTGTATCCTACAATGTAACCGAGGATAAGCTAAGCAACATTCTGAATAATATCGGCATCACACTTGATGAACACGATACTGTTAGTCTTCCGCTTGATACTGTTGTATCAGAAGACACCTCTGTAATCATTGAAGATGTTGAGTATGTGACCGAAACCTACGAAGAGAAGATTCCCTTTAAATCCACCGTTGAATATTCAGATAAATATGACAAATCTACAAAAACGGTAGTGTCAAAGGGAAAAACAGGAACTAAAACAGTTACCTGCTCGGTTAAATATGTAAACGGCAAGGCTGTTGCCACCGAAATACTGAGTGAAACTGTTGTTCAAAACGCAGTTAATCAAAAAACCATTATTGGCACCAAGGTTCCTAAAATGGCTTCAAGCGGAACATTGGCTTCAAACGTTAAATCGGTATCCACCCTTGCCGCTCCTAAGGATTTAAAGCTTGATAGCAAAGGTGTGCCGACTAACTACTCCTCTAAAAAGGTATTAAAGGCAACCGCCTACACACATACGGGCAACAAATGTTCTACCGGCGTTTCTCCCCAGCCCGGATATATTGCGGTGGACCCAAGAGAAATTCCTTATGGTACTGAAATGTATATAGTTTCTGCCGATGGAAAGTATGTTTACGGCTATGCTATTGCCGCAGATACGGGTGGATTTATCCGCGGAAGTGTTGACCTTGACCTTTTCTTTGACACCGAGCGTGAATGTGTAAACTTCGGTGTGAGAAATGTAAATGTTTACTTTATAGACTAATAAAAAAATTGCCTTACAGTATAGCACTGTAAGGCAATTTTTTATCCTAAACAAAAGTCGGTAATAAGCATTACGCAAAAGCCTATAAGCAGTGAAAAGGTTGGTGCCGTTGCCGAATCGTGATGGGTTTCGGGTATCATTTCATCGCTTATTACATAAAGCATTGTGCCTCCCGCAAAGGCAAGTGCAAAGGGTAATACCGCAGAAGAAAAGGATACTGCAAAAAATCCGATAAAGGTTCCTATCACCTCTACAACACCTGTCAAAGCGGCAAATAAAAAGGTTTTTGAGGGTTTTAAGCCCGCAGACAGCATGGGTGCTATTATAACCATTCCCTCAGGTATATTCTGTAAGGCTATGCCGCCTGCCACGACCAGTCCATCGGCGGTGTTACCGCTTCCAAATCCAACCCCTGCCGCGATTCCCTCGGGGAAATTGTGTATGGCAATTGCCAATACAAACAGGAGTATTTTGCTTAGCCTTTTATTGTCAGCGTGGCTTTCAATATCGACGCCTGCCATTCTATGAAGATGAGGCACAAGCTTATCAATAAGATTAATACAAAACGCTCCGCAAAAAATTCCGCCAATTGTATATAATAGGGCAAATTTCCCTCCCGATTCAAGTGACGGTATTATCAGCCCTATGACTGCTGCCGCCATCATTATGCCTGCCGCAAAGGCGAGCACAATATCACTTATCCTGTGGGTTATTTTCTTTAAAGCAAAGCCGAGTATGGCTCCAAGCACGGTTGCTCCGCCTACTCCCAAGGCGGTCAGTGCAACTATTTTCATTTTTCCTGCTCCTAATTTAAAGGGCAAAAGCTTTTAAGGTTTAATTTATACTAAGCCTTCAACCGCAGCTGTGAGCTTTTTAAGCTCTGCCTGCGCCGTTTCGCCCGTATTTCCTTTTACTCCTATATAAAACTTTATTTTAGGTTCGGTTCCCGAAGGTCTTATACAGCACCACGCATCATTTTCAAGGTCAAAATACAGTACATTTGAGCGTGGGAGACCTGTTGGTGCTTCTTCACCCGTTTCACAGTTGGTAATAACCGCCCTGTCATAATCTCTGAATGCTAAGACCTTATATTCTCCAACCTTTTTGGGCGGGTTTTTGCGGATACTGTCCATCATAGCGGCAATCTGTCTTGCGCCGTCCATTCCCTTTAAGGTTACATTTACAAGTCCCTCTTTATAGTAGCCGTACTTCTTAAAGAGATAGTCCATCTGAGCGGTAAGAGATATTCCCTGCTCCTTATAAAACGCTGCCGCCTCGCAAATCGACATAACGGCAACTACCGCATCCTTGTCTCTTGCGTGGGTTCCTACAAGACAGCCATAGCTTTCCTCATAGCCGAAGAGATATTCTCCCTTGCTAGTCTGCTCGAACTGCTTTATCTTCTCGCCTATATACTTAAAGCCTGTAAGAACCTCTATTAATTCCTTTTCGTAGTGCTTTGCAACAGCCGATGACATTTTACCCGAAACGATAGTGGTAATTATTTTTCCGTCCTCGGCAAGCTCGCCCTTTTTCTGTTTTTCGTGAAGCAGATATTCAAGAATTATAATCGCTGACATATTGCCCGTAAAAGCAACATATTCTCCCGTTTTTTCATCCTTTGCATAAACGCCCAAACGGTCGGCATCCGGGTCGGTGGCAAGAACTATATCTGCATCAACCTCGTTGGCTAGTTTAAGTGCCAGCTTAAAGGCATTTTTGTCCTCGGGATTTGGATATCCAACGGTTGAAAAGTTTCCGTCGGGTTTTTCCTGCTCAGGCACAACATAAACATTCTTAAAGCCTAGCTCATCTAAAATCCTTCTGACAGGCAGATTTCCTGTTCCGTGAAGTGGTGTATATACTATTTTTAAGGTTTCTCCTTGCTTCTTTATAACAGAAGGATTAATAACCTGCTTTTTCAGTGCAGCAATATATTTATCATCAATCTCTTTTCCGATGACCTCATAAAGTCCCTGTTCTGTTGCCTTTTCCAAAGACATAGTTTTAAGCGAAGCATAATCGGTAATTGAGTTTACCTCGGTTATTATTTTATCATCGAGGGGATATGTAACCTGCGCTCCGTCCTCCCAATAAACCTTATAGCCGTTATATTCAGGAGGGTTGTGACTTGCGGTAATAACAACACCCGCAATGCATCCTAGTTCGCGCAGTGCAAAAGAAAGTTCAGGCGTAGGACGAAGAGAATCGAAGATATATGCCTTTATTCCGTTTGCTGCAAGGCAGAGTGCCGTTTCCCTCGCAAACTCCGGCGACATATTTCGAGAGTCGTATGCTACAACCGCTCCTTTTTCTTTTCCACCCTCGCTTAAAATTACATTTGCGAGTCCCTGAGTTGCTTTTCTTACCGTATATATGTTCATACGGTTGGTTCCGGCTCCGATAATTCCTCTAAGACCGCCTGTGCCGAATTCCAAGTCCTTGTAAAAGCGCTCTTCTATTTCCTTTAAATCATCCTTAATGGCTTTAAGCTCGGACTTTGTGTTGTCATCAAAGGTGTTCTCATTAATCCATTGATTATACTTATCCATTGCCTGCATGATTTACCTCCAAAAGGATTTATTTTTTATATCATACTCATTTTAAACCTATTAAATTACTATGTCAATGTTATTTAGTCGTTATGTGAAAATTTTTTGCTCATCAAAATGCGAATAACCAAGTTTTAGTGCAAATATGACAAAACTTTCCAAATCTTTTTTTACAACTTAGAAAATCGTGGTAAATTGAGTTGATATTTTGCATAATTATAAGTATAATAAAATTGTATATCTATTTTTATAAAAGACCGTGAGGGATTATCTTGGATTGTAAACAGTTTTGGGAAAACATATCTTCAAAAAAAATCGCATTATGCGGGATTGGTATCAGCAATACCCCTTTAATTCTTGATTTCTTGAATAAGGGTGCTCGTGTATATGCCTGTGACCGCAGAAGCCGTGAAGAAATCGGTGAGCTTGCCGACCGCATAGAAGAAGCAGGTGCAGAATTAAGACTCGGCAACGATTATTTAAGCGACCTTGAAGTCGATATTATTTTCCGCACCCCCGGTATGAGCTTTAATTTACCCGAGCTTACTTCCGCCAGAAAAAAGGGTATTGCGGTTACAAGTGAGATGGAGGTCTTTTTTGACCTTTGTCCTGCAACAATTTTTGCAGTAACCGGCTCTGACGGTAAGACAACAACCACTACTCTTATTGCAGAAATGCTTAAAAAACAGGGTAAAACGGTCCATGTAGGAGGAAACATAGGAAATCCTCTGCTGCCGGAAATTGACAACATAAAACCGGAAGATTTTGTTGTGGTTGAGCTTTCATCCTTCCAGCTTATTTCCATGAGAAAAAGTCCAGATGTTGCAGTGGTTACAAATGTTGCTCCGAATCATCTTGATATTCATAAAGATATGGATGAATATGTCGAAGCCAAGAAGAATATTATACTTCATCAGAACGCTTTTTCACGCACCGTATTAAACTACGATAACGAAATAACTAACAGCTTTAAGGAGTATGTCAGAGGTCAGTCCTTAGGATTCAGCATGGAGCGCAGGGTTAAAAACGGCGCTTGGCTTGATGAGGGCGGATATCTTCATATGTCCTACCGCGGTATTGATGCTCCTATTATGCACAGAAATGATATTGCAATTTTGGGCGACCATAATGTTGAAAATTATCTTACCGCAATTTCTGCCGTTTGGGGATATGTTTCAACCGAAAATATCCGCAAGGTTGCAAAGGAGTTTGCGGGAGTTGAACACCGCATTGAATTTGTGCGTGAAAAGGACGGCGTAAAATACTACAACGACTCTATTGCTTCAAGTCCTACAAGAACCATTGCGGGACTTAAAGCCTTTGATAAAAAGGTTATTCTACTTGCAGGCGGATACGATAAGCATATCCCATTTGAGCCTATGGCTCCTTATGTAACAGAAAAGGTAAAGCTATTGCTACTCTGCGGTCCGACTGCCGATGCTATTGAAGCTGCCGTTATGTCGGATGAGAATTACTCTGACGGTTGTCCCGAAATTATAAAAACCGCAAGCCTTGAAGAGTCAATTGAGCTTGCTCACAAGCGTGCTGTAAGCGGCGATATTGTTACCCTCTCTCCCGCCTGTGCATCCTTTGATGCTTTCCCGAATTTTGCGGCGCGCGGAAAATTTTTCAAGGAAAAGGTGAACAATCTTTAATTATGAACACCGATTTAATCTTTAAGCTTTCTGACGCTGTATCACTTGGAAATCTCCGTTATGCGACAGAGCTTGCAAAAAATGAGCTTTCTAAATATATGGATGTGACCGACTTTGGCACCTTAGGTGTTATCGGCACCTTAAACAAGGGTGCTGACCGCACGCTTATGCTTGATGCTCACATAGATGAGGTCGGCTTTGTCGTAACGAGCATTCTTAAAGGTGGCTTTGTAAAGGTTGCAAATGCAGGTGGTATTGATAAACGCATTCTTCCTGCAACTCCCGTTATTATTCACGCGAAGCGTCAGGTTTCTGCCGTTTTTGCATCTACGCCTCCCCACCTCGGCAAAAATGAGCCGCAGGAAATAACCGACATTCTGCTGGATACGGGTATTTGTGAAAATCTTGAAAGTATTGTATCTGTTGGAGATTTTGTTTCCTACGACTCAAAATGTGTTAGCCTTGCAGGTAACCGCATTTGCGGAAAATCCTTTGATGACAGGGCGGCTGTTGCCTGTCTTATTGAGGTTGCCTCACGCATTTATGACAAGGAACTTCCCTTTAATGTGGTTTTTTGCTTTACCGAACAAGAAGAGCTTGGTCTAAGGGGCGCAAAAACCGCTTCATTTCACATTGATTGTGATGAGGCTATTGCAGTTGACGTTTCTTTCGGTGACGCCCCCGATGTGCCCGATTCCCACCTTAAAAAGCTGGGTGATGGGGTTATGATAGGCATTTCTCCAATTTTAAACAAGGATATAACAAAGCATTTAAAAAAGCTTTGTGAAAAGAATAATATTCCCTTTAACTCCGAGGTTATGGGCGGCACTACGGGCACAGATGCTGACAACATCACATTGGCAAAAAGTGGTATACCCACAGGACTTTTGTCAATACCTCTTAGGAATATGCACACGCCCTGTGAAATAATCGACCTTTCCGATTACTTAAACACCTGCGACCTTTTGGAATCCTATATTTTAAGCGGAGGTGCCTTCAATGATTAAACTTTTTGAAAACCTCTGTTCTATTTGGGCTCCATCGGGGAGCGAAGAAAAGCTTGTAGAGTTCATTCTTAAAGAGGTGTCCCCGTTTGCCGAATGTACTGTGCAGCCAAACGGCAATATTATCTGCTTTAAAAAGGGCAAAAAGCCCTCTGTCAAAAAGGTTATGCTGGATGCCCATACAGATGAGGTAGGAATTATTGTAACAAGCATTTGCTCAGACGGTTTTATTAAGTTTGCCACACTGGGCGGAATAAATGTCGCTGTTATGCTTGGCAGAAAGGTAATATTTGAAAACGGCACCGTAGGGGTTGTGGGTATAAAGCCTACACATCTTACCAAGGATGATGAGAAAAAGAAGTTCCCTGAGGCTGAATCCTTGTATATTGATATTGGCGCGTCCTCTGCCGAAGAGGCAAAGAAGTATGTAGCTTTGGGCGATTCGGCAGTCTTTGAGGGCAAATATACCCGTTTAGGCGATGATACGGTTAAATCCCGTGCAATAGATGACCGTGCAGGTGTTGCTGTTTTAATAGCACTTTTAAAGGAAGAGTCCGAGTACGATTTCTACGCCACCTTTACGGTTCAAGAGGAGCTTGGCTGTCGTGGTGCTAGGACGGCTGCTTATTCGGTAGAGCCTGACGCCGCTATTGTTTTGGAGGCTACTACCGCTGCCGATTTGCACGGTGTTTCAAAGGAAAACCTCGTATGTGCTTTGGGTGAAGGTCCTGCTATCTCCTTTATGGATAACGGCACTTTATACGATAAAAGGCTTTTTAATGCCGCACTTAACTCAGGAATTAAATGTCAGGTTAAAAGTAAGGTTGCGGGAGGCAATAATTCGGGAGCTATTCATCTTTCCCGTTCAGGTTGTCCCACGCTGGCTATTTCTCTGCCCTGCCGATATATTCACTCGGCTTCTTCGGTTGCAAATATTAACGACCTTAAAGCTATGTTTGAGCTTACAAAAAAGATGCTTTTGGATATTGCAGGCGGTAATATTTTATGATAAAGCAGGTTTCTTCCTTTTCGAAACTCCCGACAGAAACCTATTTAACACTTGAAATCAAGGTCCTTTTTAACGGATTTAAAAATTCTGCTATTGAAACTTGCCTATGGCTAAAACAAAGAGAAAAACCCGAAGCATTGATTCTAGGCTATGGGGACACTGCTTATGTTTCTTATTTTGGCGGCAATACCGATGAAATCGAGGCATTTTTAAGGGCTTTAAGCTTTAAAAAGATGGTTACAGACGCACCCTTTCCTTTTATTTGTGTAACAAAGGAAAACAGCGTTTTTAAGCGTTCCGAGGGCGGTGTTGCCCTTAGCAAACCCGAAATTCCCTCCCTTTTTGAGCTTTATGAAAAACTAAAATTTGGCGTAGGAAAGGATATTTCTCTCCCCGATTTTTCCTCCTTTGCGCCCGATACCTCGCATCTTTTAAGGCACGGCTTTGCTTTTTCGGTTTGTAAGGATTTTGGCGCCGCCTTTGTTCATACAACCGAAGATATGGGCGTTTTAAAAGGAATTTCGGTTAAAGAGGAGCTTAGAAATAAAGGTTTTGGTACTAAGCTTTTAGAGCTTTGCCTTGATTTATGCCCAAAGGGGCTTTTTGCCGCAACTGAATTTGGACAAGACTTTTACTTAAAAAACGGCTTTTTAAAGGAGCCGTACACAATATACTACGGAGCGTTAAAATGAAGGAATTTTTTAACATAGATGCAAGGCTTTTAGAACTTGATAAGTTGGCAACAGAAAAATGCAAGCCTATATTTGAAGAAATTGAAAAAATTACTAAACATAATCAGCACAAGGTTTTATCCGCCTTTATAAAAAACGGCGTAAGCGAGGCTCATCTGGGCATATCAACGGGTTACGGCTACGGAGACCGCGGAAGAGATACCTTAGAAAAGGTTTTTGCCGATTGTGTGGGTGCAGAGGATTCTCTTATACGCCACAACTTTGTTTCGGGAACTCACGCACTCACCGTTATGCTTTTCGGTATTTTAAGGCCAAACGATTCTATGCTTTGTCTTACGGGAAGACCTTATGACACTCTTATAGGTGTGCTTGGTATCGACTCTCATTCGGCTGGCTCTTTAAAAGACTTCGGAATAGGCTATGAACAGGCTGAGCTTGACAGCAGCGGTCTTCCCGACTTAGAAAAAATCGAAAGTATACTCAAAGAGAAATTTTACAAGGTGGCTTATATTCAGCGGTCCCGTGGATATAGTCTTCGCCCCTCCCTTAGCGTTGAGCAAATTGGTAAGCTTTGTAGGCTTGTGAAAAAGGTTTCTCCCGATACTTTGGTGCTTGTCGATAACTGCTACGGCGAATTTGTCGAGAAGCGCGAGCCGATATCTGTTGGCGCAGACCTGATAGCAGGCTCTCTAATTAAGAATCCCGGTGGCGGAATAGCCATGACGGGCGGCTATATAGCAGGCAGACACGATTTGGTAGAACTTTGTGCATACCGCCTTACCGCACCCGGTGTGGGCAGAGAGGTTGGTGCTTCGCTCGGTCATAACCGCGAGCTTTATATGGGGCTTTTTGCCGCACCGCACACGGTGGGAGAGGCTCTTAAAACTGCGGTTTATGCCGCCGCTCTGTTCGAGCTGCTAGGATACACTGCAACTCCGCGCTTTGATGAAAAGCGTGCTGATATTATTGAAAGTATTACCCTTGGCGACAGTGAGTCGCTTATTGCTTTTTGCCAGGGAATGCAAAAGGGTGCGCCTGTGGACTCCTTTGTTACACCTGAGCCTTGGGATATGCCGGGTTATACAGAGCAGGTAATCATGGCTGCGGGAGCATTTACATTAGGCGCTTCAATTGAGCTGTCTGCCGACGCTCCTCTAAGAGAGCCTTATGCCGCATGGCTTCAAGGCGGTCTTAATTTCCACAGCGCCCAAGCAGGCGTGCTTCTTGCGGCACAAAGCATGCTTGATAAAAACATCTTAAAGCTTTAAAGGGAGGGTTTTATAAATGAATAAAATAACTGCGCATAAAGCCCTTTCAATGATTGCACTTCCAAACGGCATTATGTATGCCTATTGCATTGATAAGACCGACAACATTATGAAGGTCGGCTACAAAATGATTTCCTTTGAATCGGGTAAGATATCTAATGTTTCAAAAAGCATTTTTACCCTTGCAAAATTCGGCGCGGCTTACAAGTCTTTTGAGAGAAAAATCAAAAACTATCTTACCTGTTCGACCGTTTTGCTTGAAAACGGCGAGGTTTTTATCGTTGAACTTGACGGCTCGGCGTTGATGATGACTAGTGACGGCTCAGAGCTATGGAGCGGCAAAATGCTCTATCAAGGCTCTGCTCCCTCTTCGGTCTCGGTTACCGACGGCAGTCTTTGGGCGGCTTTTGCTTCTAAAAATGTGATAGTTAAATACAATTTGAAAAATCTAAGAGAAGAGCTTCGTATTGGCGGTGAAAACTCGGTTTTCAATATCCCTGTCAACCTATTCCCCGCAGGAAAAAAGCTTTTTGTCTGCAACAGCGGTAACAATGAAATCTGGAAGCTTGATGTTTCGGACTACTCAACCGAAAAGTATTACGAATTCAAAGAACCTTTGCTGGATTACACTTTTGTTGGAAAATATGAAATTGTCGCACTTGAAACCGGAATATATCTGCTTTAAAAAATAAGCTGTCTTTAATAAGACAGCTTATTTTATTTGCTTATTGAAAATGTTTTTGTAATTGTCTTATCATCAAAGCTCATAAGCTCTGAAACCTCAACTATGATGTCGGTTTTGTTGTCATTTAGCTCATAGGCAACTTCAACATCAATAGATGCGCCCTTTTTTATTGCCTTGGTTTGAGCCGAGGCATCATATTTTGCCGATTCGGCAGCCACATAAGATTCATTAAGACCTACACCGTTTTGATATACTGCATCTTCAAAGGTAAGATAAAATGCTGCGGCATCATCATCCTCTACATTTGTGAAATTATACTTTACAATAACAATGTCCTTTCCTTCATAATCCTTTGCAAGACGGCAAGAATCAATTATTACCGAATAATCTCCTACATTTGAAGGATCCGCCGTACCGCTTCCTTGGTCTGCTGATTCTTTTTCTCCGCTAGCAAGCGCAAACACTCCAAACACAAGTATTAGCAGGGCCGCGAACAATAAACTAATTTTTTTCATCCTTCTTCTCCTTTATAATAAATAGTATCATTGCGGTCAATGCCGCCAAGAGGTAGGTTATTACATCAAAAATATCTCCGGTTCCTCTTATAAGTCCGACATACTGCAAAACCTCCCAAGCAGTTCCAAAGGCAAAGGCGGTGCACACACAGAAAGTCGCATATTTATATTTTTGAACCAAAATTGCAAATAATCCAAGACAAAGGCTAAAACACCATAAAAAGTCGGCAAGGTAAAATTTAAAAAAGCTGTTTGTGTGAGTTTTTAAGAATTCTTTTATGGGCTCAATCGGAAAAAGGCACGATGCGAAAGCTCCTATGTAGGAGTTTTCACGAAAAATAGCATAGATGCTTCCACCAGCCAGCAGAGACGCTATACACAATGTAGTATAAAATAATCGTTTTGACATAAGAGCATCCTTTGAGCAAAATTAACGGGATAATGATATTTTATCATTATCCCGTAGTTTTATACCTTTTTTTCCTGAACCGTAAGCCACTTTCTTATGGTATCGACTGTGTTTTTTAATGCTCCCTTTTCATAAGGGACGGGCAGTCCCGCATCTCTTACCAACTCTTCAAAGGTTTTTGTTCCCGCTCCGTCAACGAATGTAAAATATTTATCCATCGCTTTTTGTCTGTCCTTTATGCTTTCGGCAAAAAAGCCAAACGCCACAGCTCCCGCCATACAGTAATCAATATAATAAAGCGGATACATATAAATATGCAGTTGTCTTTGCCATCCGCCCCCCTCACTATAAAACGGAAGGTCATCTAAATGCAGATGCGGCCGGTATTTTTTCTCTAAGCTAAGCCAAATTTCATCACGCTCACCGGGAGTTAGTTGCTCGTTTTCGTACATTATGTGCTGAAATTCATCTACCATACAGCCGTAAGGAATGAAATTAAGCGAATCGGCAGCGTGGAAATATTCATACCTATCGGTATTATCCCCAAAAAACTCCTTATGCCATGGCATTGTTAAAAACTCCATTGACATTGAATGCACCTCACACGCCTCAATTGTTGGCGAGATATATGAGGAAAGCAACCCCTTTCTTGCCGCCGTGTAATATGCAAAAGCATGCCCCGCTTCGTGTGTCAGAACATCGACATCTGCCGATGTGCCGTTAAAATTCGAAAAGATAAACGGTGCTTTATAGGTGGGAAACTCTGTACAATAGCCTCCGGGAGCTTTTCCCGCCGAAGAGAGTAAATCGAACAGCTCATTTTTTTCCATAAAGGTTATAAACTCGCCTGTTCTATCACTCATTTCCTTATACATTTTTATTCCCGAGGATAAAATCTCGTCGGCACTGCCAGTTGGCTTTACATTCCCCTCTTTAAACATAAGGTCATTATCGTACAAATGCAGTTTTTCTACACCTATACGCTCTGCCTGTGCCTTTTTAAGCTCACTCACAGCAGGTACTATAAGACTGACTATTTCATTTCTAAAATCGGCTACCTCATCGGGTCCGTAACAATTTCTGCCCAGTCGGTCATAGCCCATTTGAATAAAATTATCGTATCCGAGCATTCTCGCCTGACAATTTCGGTTTTTAACAAGCTCGTTATACAGACGGTCAAACTCCTTCTTATTTGCAGAAAAAAACTCCGCATCCTTTAAAAAGGCTTTCTTTCGAACATTTCGGTCTGCCGACTGTTTATAAATTCCAAGCATAGGAAGAGGTATTGTTTTTCCCTCCCACTCGACCGAGGCAGATGCAAAAAGGCGCTGATATTCGCTCATCAGCTCGTTTTCTTTTGCTCTTTGCTCGACCGTTTCAGAGGAGGAACTTTTAACCATTAGCTCGATATTAGTAAAAAGCAGTTTTCCGAAATTCTCCTCTAAAATAGGGCGGAATTTTGATTTAAGAAGTGCTAAATTTATTTTTCTGAACATATCGCTGACAAGCGGTCCGTTTTTATCAAAAAAGCTGTTTTCTTCATCATAGAACTTATTTTTTGTATCAATGGTATGGCGAACATAAGCCAGTGAGCACATAGTTTCATACTCCCTGCTAATTTCCTCGCTTTTTAAATATGCTTCTTTTACCTCGTTTTCGTTTTGCGCCGATAAAATACGCTTTTCAAGGTCGATAAGTACTGCCTTAATTTTTTCAATGTCAGGTCTTGTATATACCATATCTTTAAATTTCATCAAATCAACTCCATAATAATTATATTTTACCACTAGGAAGAAAATATTTCAACTTTGACAAATCTGTTTTTATGTGATAATATAAAAAAGCTCAGTCGGTCGGACGGCTGCGGATATTTATTATCTGAGGAAAGTCCGGGCATCATAGGGCAGGATAACGGCTAACGGCCGCCGAGGGTGACCTTAGGGAGAGTGCAACAGAAATATACCGCCGTGTTGCTTGGCATTTGCCTTGATGACGGTTTAAGTCGCCTACACGGTAAGGATGGAAAGGCGAGGTAAGAGCTCACCACGGGGACGGAGACGTACCCCGTCTGTAAACCCTATCCGATGCAACGCTGACAGAAACTATACATCTGCCCGATGTGTTTCGAAAAGCGGCTTGAGCCTATGGGCAACCATAGGTCGAGATAGATAGTCGTCGCAGAACCTTTGGGTTCTGAACAGAACCCGGCTTACAGACCGAGTGAGCATAAAAAATAAAAGGCCACAGTGTGCATTAGCGTCATTAGCGTCACTGTGGCTTTTTTCTATTATTAAATTGAAAGTGCTGTCGCAAGCTTGTATTCTTCCTCATCAAAGGAACGAGGGATTGAGAGAGCCTCATAAATATCTCTGTCAATCAGCTTTCCGTTATTTAAGCAAATAACGCGATTGCCAATACCTTTTTCGAGAAGGTCAACCGCCTTATAAGCCATTTGACTTGCCATTACTCTGTCACGTGCGGTGGGAGAGCCTCCACGCTGAACGTGTCCTAAAATGGTTGCACGGGATTCTATTCCTGTTGACTTCTCAATCTGTTCGGCAATCTTATCAACACCGCCGACGCCCTCTGCAACAACTACGATAAAGTGCTGTTTACCTGTTTTTTGTATCTTCTTGATCTTAGCAATTACGTCTTTTTCTATATCAAACTTAATTTCAGGAACAAGTATAGAAACAGCACCGCAGGAAATACCTGTTTGGAGAGCTAGATAACCCGCATGTCTTCCCATAACCTCAACAATACTGCAACGGTCGTGTGACTGGGTAGTATCGCGAAGCCTGTCCACCATCTCAATAGCGGTGTTCATGGCTGTATCATATCCGATTGTGTATTCTGTTGAAGAAATATCGTTATCAATGGTTGCGGGAATGCCAATACAAGGAATTCCCTTTAAGGACAAATCCCTTGCTCCTCTGAAAGAACCGTCTCCACCTATAACCACAATGCCTTCTATGCCGTGCTTTTTACAGGTTTCAACAGCCTTGTTTATACCCTCTTCGGTCTTAAAGAGAGGACTTCTTGCGGTGTATAAAATTGTTCCGCCTCTATGAATAATATCCGAAACAGTGCGCACACCTAAATCAACAATCTGGTCTTCAATAAGTCCGTTATATCCGCGAACGACGCCCTTAACAGTCATTCCCTTTGCAATAGCGGCACGTGTTACTCCGCGAACTGCGGCATTCATTCCCGGTGCGTCGCCGCCACTTGTTAAAACAGCAATAGTCTTCATTTTACTTCTCTCCGTAACAACATAATAATATTATTATTAGAATGAATATGTTCAATTGCCGATGGTAATTGCTTGCCTTCTTCGACATAATCATACTCATTATTGCTTTTTCGTACTATTATATATTAAACTCTCAAATTAATCAACTATTTTTACATTTTCTTTTCCAAGTTTTTCAAATAATTTATCAACAATCTGAGAATTTTTGTTTATCCACAGGCTTTCGGGCGCCAAAAGTCGTTTCCCCTCACTATCCACTACATAAACCGGGGTGGTTCCCTTGTACTCTGATAATATTCCCTTAATTTCTTCCATAATAGGAGAGGAAACACTTTCAACCCTTATATATAGTCCCTCTTTGATTTTCTTTTTTTGCGGGACTTCCCCCGCTGCCGATTTTAAAACGGGTTCAAACCGGTCTGCAACAAGCTCGAACGGTCTGTCCTCCCTTTCCTGCACACGAGCGGTTATTAAAACAATACTTCCCTCTTTCAGTATATGGCGGCACTCGGTAAAGGTGCGGTTGAAAACTGTAATGTTTATAGAGCCACCCATATCCTCGGCAACTACATTTGCCATAAGTGTATTGTTTTTCATAAGCTTTGAGCGAACAGAGGAAATCATCGCAACGACAGACACTCTTTCCCCGTCATTATACTCACCCGAAAGTATTTGTGATATTCTTGCCGACCTTATCCTCCTTATATATCCCGAATAATCTAAAAGAGGATGTCCCGAAAGGTAAAGACCGGTTGCCTCCTTTTCAAAGGCAAGTAAGTTTTCCTTTGACATTTCCTCCATAGGCTCTAACTGAATACTGCTTTGAGGCTCATCGGCAAAGAGATCAAGCTGTCCGCCTGCATAGTACTTTTTCTCATCGTTAACAGCGGCAAGCACACGGTCAGCACCATAGAGCATTGTTCTTCGGTTAAGTTCAAGCCCGTCCATAGCTCCGCTCTTTATAAAGCCTTCAATCGCTCTTCTGCCCATATCTCTGCCTGCGTTTCGGGAACAAAAATCGTATAGTGAGGTGTATTTGCCCTCGGCTTCTCTGTTTGCTATAAGATTTTTAACTATTCCTTCCCCGATATTTTTAATTGCAAGAAGTCCAAAGCGTATGCCCTGCCCTACGGGAGTAAAGTTTTCCTCACTCTCGTTAATGTGAGGCGGCAGAACCTCTAATCCAAGCCTTGTGCATTCGTTTTTATAAAGAGCAATTTTTGACATATCGTCATGCATACTGGTCATGAGCGCCGCCATATACTCGGACGGATAATGGCATTTCAAATATGCAGTCTGATAGGAAACAACGGAATATGCTGCGGCGTGAGATTTGTTAAAGGCGTAGGAGCTGAAAGCCGACATCTCATCAAATATTCTCTGTGCGACAGCCTCACTTACTCCATTGTTTACAGCGCCTTTAATTATTTCGTTGCCCTGTTCATCCCTTTGGCCGAAAACGAAAATCTCCCGTTCAGCTTTCATAACATCGTGCTTTTTCTTGGACATGGCTCTGCGCACGATATCCGCTCTACCGAGTGAATAACCCGCAAGTCTTCTGAATATCTGCATAACCTGTTCTTGATAAACTATACAGCCGTAGGTCACATCGAGTATAGGCTTTAAAAGCGGAGTATCATAAACTATCTCGTTTGGATGATGACGGTTATATATATACTTTGGAATAGAATCCATAGGTCCAGGTCTGTAAAGGGATAAAATAGCGGTTAAGTCCTCTATCTTTTCGGGTTTAAATTGACGAAGAACATTTTTCATTCCCTCAGACTCGAATTGGAAAACGCCATCGGTAAATCCGCCCGACATCATCTCGTAGGTTTCTTTATCTGAAAGAGAAATTTCTTCTATCGAAAAATCGGGCACTCGCTTTTTTATATAGTTTTCGGCATCTCTTATAACGGTTAAGTTTCGAAGTCCCAAAAAATCCATTTTAAGAAGGCCCAATTCCTCCAAAGCGGTCATTGTGTACTGAGTAACCACCGATTCATCGTTTAAAGCAAGCGGAACATACTCATAGACTGCTCTGTCGGAAATTACAACTCCTGCGGCATGAGTTGAGGCGTGTCTGGGCATTCCCTCTACCCTTTTTGCCATATCTATTAGCTCCTTGACCTGCATATCGGTATCATATGCAGCCTTTAAGTCCCCCGAGGTTTCCAGAGCCTTTTCTATTGTCATACCAAGGCTCCTCGGTATCATTTTTGAGGTTTTATCACAAACGGCATAAGGTACATCCATTACCCTGCCCACATCACGAACCGCCGCTCTTGCCGCCATTGTTCCGAAGGTAACTATCTGACTTACCCTTTCGAAGCCATATTTCTCTATGACATAGTCTATTACCTTGCCGCGATTAACATAGCAAAAGTCAATATCAAAATCGGGCATCGAAACTCGTTCGGGATTAAGAAAACGCTCAAAATATAGATTGTACTTTATCGGGTCAATTCCCGTAATTCCTATACAGTATGCCGCAAGGCTTCCGGCTCCCGAGCCTCTGCCCGGTCCTACGGGTATGCCGTTTTTCTTTGCATAATTAACAAAATCCTGAACTATGAGATAATAATCAACATATCCCATATTATTAATAGTATTAAGCTCAAAATCAAGTCTTTCTATATATTCCTTTGGCGGATTTGCGCCCTTTAATCTTCTTAGTCCCTCATAACACTTATTCTTAAAAAACTCAAAATGGTCGCTGTCGCCTATATCGAATACAGGTAATTTAATTTTTCCGAACTCAAAATCAAAGTTGCAGCGTTCTGCAATTTTTACTGTATTATCGAGGGCAGTAGGATAAAGGGGAAAAAGCTTTTCCATTTCATCTGCGGTTTTAAGATAAAACTCATCATTCGGGAAGCTTAAAGGATTATCCTCTAAAAGCTTTTTACCCGTCTGTATGCAGATAAGCACCTTCTGCATTTTTGCATCATCCTTTTTAAGATAATGCACATCGTTAGTAGCAACTAAGGGAATTCCCGTTTCCTTTGATATATCAACTATAAAGGGATTTATTCTGATTTGCTCCTCTAAATGATGGTTTTGAAGCTCTAAAAAATAGTTTCCCTCGCCAAAGGTGTCCCTATACCAAACAGCCGCTTTTTTAGCCGCTGCATAATCACCCTCGTTAAGCCTTGAAGGAATTTCTCCCGCAAGACAAGCCGAAAGTGCAATTAAGCCCTCGTGATATTCTTTAAGCAACTGCTTGTCCACACGGGGTTTTGAATAAAAGCCCTCGGTAAAGGACAAGGATACCATTTTTATTAGGTTCTTATAGCCTGTTTCATTTTTGCATAAAAGAACAAGGTGATGATATTTTTCACCGCCTGTTTTTTCTTTATCAAATCGACTCCTTGGTGCGACATACACCTCGCAGCCGATGATTGGCTTTACTCCTGCCTTTTTTGCCGCCTTATAAAAGTCGACGGCACCGTACATTACACCGTGGTCGGTTATTGCAACCGCATTTTGACCCGCATTTTTTACAGCACTCATAAGCTCGTCGATGCGGCACGCACCGTCAAGCAAACTATATTCTGTATGAAGATGTAAATGTACGAAGTCCATACTATTTTACCTCTTTTGCGATTTCTAAAATCCTGTTCATTCTGTGATTAAAGCCCGAACGCGTAAGATGTGAGCTTGACAGCTTGCAAAGTCCTGAGAGCGACATATCGGGGTTTTGAAGTCTTAGCACCGCCACCTCATAAAGCTCCTCGGGCAAAGTTTTCAGCACGCCTTTTTTTTCAAGCTTTTCTATTGCTGTTCGTTGCTTATATGCGGCATCTGCCGTTTTTAATATATTTGAGGTTTCGCAGTTGTTTTGTCGGTTAGACTTGTTTCTGACACTCTTGTATATTTTAACACCTATTAAATTTAAGGTCTCGCCGCCTGCTCCCATAAAGGTCAGCAGGTCCTCTATTTTATTGCTATCCTTTGTGTAAAGAACCCACTTTCCTGCCCTCTCGGTAATATTTAAAGCAAAGCCCCTTAGTATTAACAGTTCTTTAAATTGTTTTGCCAATTCTTTTTCCTTGAAGGAAAACTCTATTCTATATTCCTTTTCGGGCTCTGAAAGATTTCCTCCCGCTAAAAAAGCTCCTCTTAATAAAGCGTTTATACTACCCTCGTTTTTGAGCTTTTCAGTCTTTAAGGTCATTTTTTCATTCGCCTTGTAGCCGAGCATAAAGATAATTCTCTTGCGGTCACACTCCTTTTCGACACAAACACGATAGACAGGCCTTTGACTGCCTCCCTTTAAAACCTCCTCTGTGATATCAAAAGCGCGTTTTAAAAGGTCTGTTGCCCTGTTTGCCGTATATAAATTCCCTGTCTGCAAGAGTATTTTATCAAGAGAAAAAGCACGAGAGATAATCAGCATTCCGTAAAGCTCTGCCTTGGCGGTTCTCTGTTCTATCGGCTTTAAACACAGCTCTTTTTTTACATCTGACGAAAAGGACATTTCTTTACCCGCTTTTCCTGCTATTCTCCGATAAAAATTACCTCGGGTTCAAGCATTATTTTTTTCTTTGAAAATACCGTTTCTTTTATTTTCTCAATTAAGACAAGCACATCACTTGCCGTAGCGTTTCCCTTATTGATGATAAAGCCTGCATGCTTTTGGCTAACCTCGGCACCGCCTACATTTGTGCCTTTAAGTCCGCATTCATCTATAAGTGCCGCCGCAAAGCCACCAACAGGTCGCTTAAAGGTACTTCCTGCGCTTGGATAATTTAAAGGCTGAGAGGTTTTACGCTTATTCATAAGCTCGTTCATTCTATCAAGAATTTCCTTTTTATCTCCCTTTTTAAGCCTTAATGTAACACCCGTTATTATCTCCCCGTTTTCACGGTAGATGCTTTGTCTGTATCCGAGCTTCATATCCTCTGCCTTACGGCTTATCAATTCACCGTCTAAGGTAATGCTCTCTGCCGACTCGGTTATATCCTTCATTTCTCCGCCGTATGCCCCCGCATTCATAAACAAGGCACCGCCAATGCTTCCCGGAATACCATAGGCAAATTCAAGTCCCGTAAGTCCTGCATCCTTTGCTGCAAGACACACCGCCGTTAAGGAGGCGCCCGCATCGGCATAGATGGTATTTTCATCAAGCATTTTGATTTTATTAAATTTAATTGTAGAAATTACAGCTCCCTTAATCCCGTTATCCGACACGAGAAGATTTGAGCCGTTGCCGATAATAGTAAGGGGAGTATTCTCTGCCCTTGCAACAGACAAAACTGTCTTCAACTCGTCTGCACTTTGAGGACAAAGATAAACGTCCGCCGCACCCCCTATTTTAAAGGAGGTGTGACGGCTCATATTTTCATTCTCTAAAAGCTCAACATTAAGAGTTTTTGCTACCCTTATAAGTTCGGTCATTATTTTCTCCTACTTATATAATCTGTCTAGGAAGGCTGCGCCGATAATTCCGGCATCATTTCCAAGCTCTGCTACGCATATCTCTACACGCTTGTTCATATTTCTTGCGTAATCTTCACGCTTTACAAACTCGGTTATCGGTTTTGTGAG
Source organism: Clostridia bacterium (assembly GCA_017533175.1). Lineage (GTDB taxonomy): Bacteria > Bacillota > Clostridia > Oscillospirales > Acutalibacteraceae > SFWF01. The sequence continues at coordinate 27,518 of JAFXIJ010000020.1, read as the reverse complement.
ATTTTCCTTCTCACCCGAAATTCCTCCGCCTATGCAAAACTTTTCAGGCTGGAAGATGTTTACCATATTTGTTGTTCCAACCGAAATATATTCGATATATTGTTTCACAACCTCGGTTGCCGCACGGTCACCTTTTCTCCACGCATCAAAGGCGGTAAGACCGTTTACATTCTCAATTTTACCTGCTATTTCCCACATAAGACTGTCCTTGCACTCTTCCATCTTAGCCTTTGTCTGTCTTATGAGAGCTGTTGCAGAGGCATAAGCTTCAAAACAGCCTCTTCTTCCGCAAGAGCACATTTCTCCGTCAAAGTTTATAACTGTATGGCCAAGCTCTCCGCCTGCATAATTTGCACCTGAATAAAGCTTTCCATCAATTACTACTCCGCCGCCGACACCTGTGCCGAGAGTAATGGCAACAAAGTTCTTTGTTCCCTTTCCTGCTCCTGCTATATATTCACCGTATGCAGCGGCATTAGCGTCATTTTCAATGTAAAAGTCAACCCCTGTGCGCTCCTTCATCATACTGCACAACGGAACATTTTCGAAACCTAAATTGTTTGCATAGGTAACTACGCCTGCCTTGGGGTCAACCGCACCGGGCGTTCCAATTCCCATAGAAGCTATATCGGATATTTCAAGACCTGCATTTTTAACGGCCTCAAATACTGCTTTTGCCATATCGTCGGCAATTTGCTCGGCAGGACGCGGCGCATTTGTTTTGATCTTCCCTTTTCCGATTATATTGAAGTTTTCATCCGTAACGCCTGCTACAATATTTGTGCCTCCAAGGTCTATTCCTAAACGATACATAATTTTTCTCCTTTTTAAAATATTTATTCCTCTGTATTTTCATTGTCGCTGACCATACCGAGTCGGTTTAAAAGGTCTGCGGCAGCATTATATCCCATTTTCTTCTGTCGGTTATTCATTGCTGCAACCTCAACGATAACAGCCAAATTTCTTCCCGGCTTAACAGGAATAGTAACCGACGGAATATTAAGTCCTAAAATTTCGGTGGTTTCTTCATCTAACCCCATTCGGTCGTAGGTTTTTTCATTGTTCCAGTTTTCTATATTTATAATAAAATCAATTTTCTCAGTGGTTTTTACCGCACCGACACCGAAAATTCTGCTTACATTAATTATACCTATTCCTCTAAGCTCAATAAAATGTCTTATATTATCGGGTGCCGAGCCTACAAGTGACTTGCTTGAAACTCTTCTTATTTCAACCGCATCGTCTGCAATAAGGCGGTGTCCCCTTTTTACAAGCTCAATAGCTGTTTCAGATTTTCCTACACCGCTTTCTCCTAAGAGCAATATACCTTCGCCGTAAACCTCTACTAAAACGCCATGACGGGTGATTCTAGGTGCTAAGGAAACATTAAGTGATGCAATAATCGCCGCCATAAATTCTGAGGTTGAGTGCTCGGTTCTAAGTAGAGGCACATCATACTTTTCTGCCGCCTCTTTAAAGCCTTCAAGCTCTAAGCCGCGTGATATAATTACCGCAACAGGTTTTAGTGCGAAAAAATTATCAATAAGCTCGTTATACTTTTCTTTCGGGAAAGATTTTATATAGCTTTGCTCTGACCTGCCAACTATTTGTATTCTGCTTTTATCAAAAATCTCATAAAATCCGCCAAGTTGCAATCCGGGACGGTTTATATCGGAATTTGTTATTGTGATTTCCTCTGCAAAACTCGGTAAATAAAGGCTTTCCAGCGAAAATTCCTTAATTATTTTTGAAAGCTCAACAGTAAACTTTTTCTCCATAATTTCCCGCCTTTCAGTTATATTTATTCTATTATATATTATAATTAGCTTTTTTTAAAGATTTTTTTGTTTTTTCTTGATTAAATTTAATAAAGAATATATAATGTAGGGTAGAGCGAATAATGATATTTTATGTTTAAAGGATGTTTTACTTATGAAGCTTGGTATCGTAGGACTTCCGAATGTAGGAAAATCTACCCTTTTTAATGCTATTACAAATGCGGGTGCGCAATCGGCAAACTATCCGTTTTGCACCATTGAGCCCAACGTTGGCGTTGTTGCAGTTCCCGATGAGCGTCTAGACGCTCTTGCAAAAATTTACAATCCCGAAAAGGTTACCCCTGCCGTAATAGAATTTGTTGATATCGCAGGTCTTGTAAAGGGTGCCTCTAAGGGTGAGGGTCTTGGTAATAAGTTTTTATCCCACATTCGTGAGGTTGATGCCATTGTGCACGTTGTCCGTTGCTTTGAAAACGATGACATTATCCACGTTGAAGGCTCGGTTGACCCTCTAAGAGATATTGAAACTATAAACCTAGAACTGATTTTCTCGGATATGGAGATGGTTCAGCGTAGACTTGATAAGTCTTCAAAGGCTTTAAAGGGAGATAAGTCCTTACAGGGCGAGGTTGATTTTCTTAAAAAGCTTATGGAGTCACTTGAAAACGGCATTCCTGCAAGAGCTGTTACACCAAGCGACGATGCAGAGGCAGATGTTCTTGCCACCACCGCTCTTCTTTCCTCAAAACCGGTTATTTATGCTTGCAATATGAGTGAAGAGGATTTTGCGGGCGGTCTTGATAAAAACACAAGATTTGCCGCAGTTAAGGAGATTGCCGCCAAAGAAGGCGCTGAAACCTTACCTATCTGTGCCTCTATGGAGGCCGAGATTTCAGGGCTTGAAAAGGAAGAAAAGGAAATGTTCTTATCCGATTTAGGTCTTAATGAATCGGGCCTTGACCGACTTATTAAAACCTGCTATTCCCTTTTAGGCTTAATTTCCTATCTAACAGCAGGTCAGCCTGAGGTTAGAGCTTGGACAATAACAAAGGGCACCAAGGCTCCTGGGGCAGCAGGAAAAATTCACTCAGATTTTGAACGCGGCTTCATTCGTGCAGAGGTAGTTTCCTTTAATGACCTTATGGCGCACGGAAGTTTAGTTGCCGCCAAGGAAAAAGGTCTTGTCAGAAGCGAAGGAAAGGAATATGTTATGCAGGACGGAGACATTGTTCTCTTCCGTTTTAATGTGTAAAATTTATCTTTTGCGGAATAATATATTCAAATCTCATAAGGAGTGTTCTTTTAAATGCCAGGCTATTATTTTTACGGTATTGACATCTACTATTTGATTCTTATTATTCCTGCAATTATTATATCCTTAATTGCTCAGGCAAGGGTTAAATCAACCTTTGCAAAATATTCCTCTCAAAACACACTTTCGCACATTACGGGTGCACAAGCGGCTGAAAGAGTGCTTCGCGCAAACGGTGTTTCGGGTGTAAAAATAGAACGAGTATCGGGCAGTTTAACCGACCACTTTGACCCTAAGTCAAATGTTATCAGGCTTTCGGAATCGGTCTATGACCAGGCATCTGTTGCCGCAGTGGGAGTTGCCGCGCACGAGGCAGGTCACGCTGTTCAGTACGCTCAAAGCTATGCTCCCATAAAGCTTCGCAACGCCTTTGTTCCTGTCGTGAATTTCGGTTCGAGCTTTTCTTGGATACTGCTTCTTATGGGTGTTCTTTTCAGCTTTGAGCCCTTAATTCTTGCAGGTGTGATATGCTTTGGACTCGTTACTGTTTTTCATTTATTGACCCTTCCTGTTGAGTTTAATGCCTCCTCACGCGCCCTTTCGGCGATTAAGGACAGCAATATTCTTTACGATGACAGGGAGCTAAAAGGTGCTCGCTCGGTACTTTCGGCTGCCGCTATGACCTATGTTGCAGCACTTATTTTATCATTGGCACAATTATTACGACTTTTGCTAATTTTCGGCAGAAGAAGACGGTAAAATTTAATTTTTAGTGGTGATATAATGAACTATCTTCACAGAGCTTGGGCGGAAATTGACCTCGATGCCCTGCTACATAATTTTAAGACAATAAAATCACATACTAACGCCAAAATATTTTCGGTTGTAAAAGCCAACGCATATGGACATTCTGTGTCAAAAATTGCTCAGCTTTTACAGAAAGAGGGCACAGACTTTTTTGCCGTTTCCAACATTGATGAGGCAGATGAATTAAGGTGCCTTGGTATAGAAAAGCCTATACTTATTTTAGGCTACACTCCCCCTTTCCTTGCCGAAAAGCTGATTAAGCTTAATATTACACAAACGGTTTTTTCTCTCGATTACGCCGAAGAGCTTAATCGCTTTGCAAATAGCGCAGGCTCAGTTATAAATGCTCATTTAAAGCTTGACACAGGCATGGGAAGACTGGGCTTTGACTGTCGAAACGATAAAATGGAGGGGCTCTTAAACGCTAAAAAGGCTCTTTCCCTTGAAGGCTTAAAATTTGAAGGTGTTTTTACCCATTTTGCAGTTGCCGACAGCGAAAAAAAGAAAAACAGATTATATACCGACTCCCAGTATAGTAGGTTTATAAATGCTGTAAATCTACTTGAATCGGACGGTTTTAAATTTTCTCTTAAACATTGTTGCAATTCTGCCGCAACTCTGCTTTCTCCCGACAAACATCTTGATGCTATTAGGCCAGGAAACATTCTTTACGGACTTACTCCTGAAAAAGACCTTATTCTTCCCTTTTCGCTTGAACCTGTTATGACCTTTAAGGCGGCGGTTTCAATGGTTAAGACACTTGATAAAAACGAAACCGTAAACTACGGAAGAACCTTTAAGGCTAAAAAGCCAATAAAACTTGCTACCATAACGGCAGGATATGCAGATGGTTTCCCAAGACTTTTATCTAATAGGGGTTATGTTCTGATAAACGGACAAAAGGCTCCTATCGTAGGAAGAATTTGTATGGACCAGTTCTGTGCCGATGTAAGCCAAATTGATGAAGTTAAACCGGGCGACGAGGTAATTTTATTCGGAAAAGAGCTTCCTGTTGAAAATGTTGCCAAATGGGCAAACACCATAAACTACGAAATAGTTTGCGGTCTTTCTAAGCGAGTACCTCGCATCTATATAGAAAACGGAAAAGAAATGAATGAAACATAAAAACTTCCTCACTAAAATTTAGTGAGGAAGTTTTTTGTAAGACTTTTAATTTTATTTTTTTAAGTTTAAAATGCAAGCATCGTACGGCTTAATTACCTTGTTATCTCCGTAAATAACCGCTTCTACCTTATAGCCATCTTTAAGTTTAAGGTTAAGTTCTTTTTCAGAGTCGGTATGATTTATGGCTACTAAATAAGCGCCATCCTCATAGGGATGATATGTAAATACAACGCCGTGTGTATCGGTTCTTGCGGGAAGTGCCTCTATATGCTCCTTGAAAACAGTTTGATATATTTTTTCTACCCTGCCGTCAAAGGCATCGTGTGTATGGATAAGGTTATCCTCGATGGGTGCATCAACGATGATGACTCTTCCCTTTCCGTACTTATTAACCATTATAAACGGTCTGCCGTGGCTGTCCTCTGCTATAACCTCTGCGGTTGTGGGAACCATTTTTCTAACGAAAGGACGAGAGAAGAAAATATCGCTACCGTCAATATTCGCAGTATCCCTTTCCTCACAACCGTAGGTATCTATTAGCTTAACCCCTGCCAATTCGTTAAAGCCCTCCAAATAGCCCCTTCCTATTGAGAAGTAAAGGTCTGCTCCGTCCTTAACCTTTTGTTTAAGCTGTGCAAATACCTCCTTTGGCATTACGAAAACTCCTGTAATGGAGGGTACAATGTAAAGCTTTGAATCAGGAAGCTCATAATCCTCCGAAAAAGCAAATTTAAGATTTAGTCCTGATTCCTTTGCTAAAATATATGTCATATATGCCACGCCCCAGTGGTCTTGGTTACGGGTCAAGAGACAAACACCGTTTTCCTTTGCGGCAGGCAAATCAATCTTATTGTCCTTTAAAAATTCGGAGAACTTCTTCATTTCGCAGATAGTCGGCTTTGGAACACGCTTGTTTGTAAGAAGTCCTAGTTCTGTTTCAATCATGTTATGTCTGTACGGGAAGGTTTTAAGTAGGTCTTGGTCATTATTGCACCACCACATAATACCGCTTGCGCCGTTAGCCCAGAGAGAGAACATATTAAGCCTTAAAAAGTCGGCAGCCTTTTCATCGCTGCATATCATTGGTCCCATTGTGCCGATTTCTTCTGCTATACAGGGCTTTTTGCCTATATCGGTGTACCACTTTGATTCGGTTGTCGCATGCATGGTTGCACGAATAGAGGTCGTTTCATCAACATGGGTATATCTGCACCACATCGGATAAGGATGTGTTGTTAGATAATCATTAAACATGGCATGGTCCTGTATTGCCCACTTGCCTTCCAGTTCAAGCATGTGCATTCCCGAAACTACCGGACGTGTAGGATCCGCAGCACGAATTGCATTTGAAATGGTTGCGACCCAGTTGGACGCTTCATATTGGTCTTTTACCGGTGAAAGCGAGTTGCACTCGTTGCCTAAATCCCAAGCAAAAACAGTTTCTCTGTCTCTGAACTTTTCAACAAAGCCTTTTATGAAAAGCTGCTCAAAATACTTTGACAGCGGGTCGGTTAAAATGTTTTTACCATACAGTGCCGTGGGAACAAAGTTTCCTCCGCTCATAAAACCTGTAACAAGTCCTACGATAAGCTTTATGCCAAACTTGTCGCAAATATCGCAAAACTGTGAAAACTTATCAAGCATGGTTTCATCTAAGTAGTACTTATTTGTGGGCAGGCTGTCATCCTGCATAATATACTCATAAACTTCCTCCAGACCGCCGTAGCAAGGCTTAACAGGCTGAAAGTCGCTCCATAAAGGGAAAACCCTCATATATTCAACGCCGTGCTCAGAGAGTATTTTTAAATCCTTCTCTATTTCCTTCGGCTTAAATTCCTTCCACATGTGAACTCCTGCGTTTGATGCCCAGTAGTTACATCCTATCATAAATTCCATATATTATGCCCCTTTCAAGATAAAAAGTTAAGTAGAATAGTTCCATTTTATTATCCAATATTATTCCAAAAAAATCAAGCAAAATTTACTAAATTCTCCTTTAAAAACTAAATGATATTTATTTAACAAACCTATTGAATTTTTTGTTATTTTGGTATATACTTATTTATATTCGTTTTTTAGGAGGAATTTTTATGTATAACAGAATTTACAACTTCTCTGCAGGTCCGTCCATGCTTCCTCTGTCTGTTCTTGAAAAGGCAAGGGATGAAATGATGAATTGCCGCGAATCAGGAATGAGCGTTATGGAGATGTCACACCGCTCAAAGGTTTATGATAAAATCATTAAGGAGACCGAGTCTCTCTTTCGCGAGGTAATGAGCATTCCCGATAACTACAAGGTGCTTTTCTTACAGGGCGGTGCCTCAATGCAGTTTGCTAATATCCCTATGAATTTACTTCGCACCGGTAAGGCTGACTATATTGTAACCGGTCAGTTCTCGGGCAAGGCATATAAGGAGGCGCAGAAGTACGGCGACATTCATCTTGCCGCTACTACCAAGGATGAGAATTTCACCCGTATTCCCCGTCAGGATGAGTTAGACCTTCGTCCCGATGCAGACTATGTTCACATCTGCTTTAATAACACCATTTTCGGTACCAAGTGGGATTACATTCCCGACACGGGAAATGTTCCTCTTGTTGCTGATATGAGCTCATGCATCCTTTCCGAGCCTATTGACGTTACCAAGTTTGGCCTTATTTATGCAGGTGCTCAGAAAAACGTTGCTCCCGCAGGTCTTACAATTGTTATCGTGCGCGAGGACCTTCTTCGTGAAGACCTTCCCGCTTTCGTTCCTACCATGTGCAACTATGCTACCATGGCTGCTAACGATTCAATGTATAACACACCTCCTTGCTATCCTATTTATGTATGCGGATTAGTTCTTGAATGGATAAAGGGACTTGGCGGTCTTGAAGCAATGTATAAAATCAACAAGGCTAAGGCCGACAAGCTTTATGCCTGCCTTGAAGAAAGCAAGCTCTTCAAAAACCCCAACGATGTAGCTTCTCGTTCTATGATGAATGTAACCTTCCGTGCCGAAAGCGATGAGATTAACGATAAGTTTGTTAAGGAATCTGCTGCCGCAGGATTTTCTAACCTCAAAGGTCACCGTTCTGTCGGAGGTATGCGTGCTTCTATCTACAACGCAATGCCCTCTGAGGGAGTTGACGCTCTTTGCGAGTTTATCAAAAAGTTCGAAGCCGAGAACGCTTAAAGATTAACGAGTATTTCAACAAAGTATGAGCGAAACTCCGCCTTTTCAAAACGGAGTTCGGATTATTCGCTCTACCCTTAAGGTGACAAGTAAAAAGCTGTGTAGTGCTACACAGCTTTTTTTAATTTGTCTATTAACAGAAGTGGGAGAAAGGCTTGAATTTTTAGCCCATTCTATTTTTGTTTTGCTATACCTAACTTGTGATAAATATAAACCGGAACTGCGCTCCATCCGTGACAAAGGCTTCCTGCATTATCAAAGTCGGACTCGCCAAGCTTTGTTTCCCAAACCGTATCTGAGCCGCTTTCAAGCATAACTTTATAATTTTTTCTTATTTCATCTAAAACAAATTCGCTATATTTTGTTGAGTCGGTATAAAGTAAAGCCTCATACTCAAAGATTTTCATACTCAAAGAGCTTTCTATGAACTCTTTTTTTACAAGCTTTTCGCAAATCCTATCAGCCTCAGCTTTGCTTGCAACATTAGTTAGCACCGCAAGAGCGTTTGCAAGGGAAGAAAACTCATCCGTCAAAGGTCTTAGTGTGAAAAGGCCATTTTTAGCAAAGGCTTTTTTGGTTTCCTCCCTTAAAGTTTTTACAAGCTCTTCATACAAAAAGTCCTTGCCTATCATACTGCAAAGATCTTTAAGGGCGTCGAGCGCCATAATAAACAAGCAATTCACTACTAAATCAGGCTCGGCGGTCTCCTGCGGGTCTACATTTTCTAAAAGAGGAGACCAATCATAGAAGTTCCACATATTCTCGCCCGTAAATTTTTGTGCAAGGCCATCCTTCATATTATCCTTAAACTCTTCGCAGATATCTATAAGCTTATCATAGACCTCCAAAGCAAGAGAAGTGTCTCCCGTATAGTATGTATACTCCTTAACAGACACAAGGTAGTAAAGAGAAAATGACGGAATTGCCAGCTCGACTCCGCAAGGATAACAGATAGAAAGAAGCCTGTCCTCTCTTGTGTCTTTACCTATCAGTTTAAGGTTAGCTCTTGCATATTCCCTGTTTTTATCCTTAAATGCGTAGTATCCGCAAAGCATTTGATTTCTTGAATCAAAGGTATAAAGAGCCTGCTCTCTCCAAGGACAGTCAACATAATGCTCCATCATACAAAGATTTAAAGTATTAACGCAAGTGTCATAAATTTTTCTGTCAAGCTCGTTTTCTATTTCTACATCAGCCTCATCGGTTTCATACACCTGCGGAAGAATTCCGACATAGTTAACCTTAATCGGATTTTGAGAAAATACCTCCAAATACCTGCATCCTAGTCTTAGCATATAGTCGGTAAAACGGTTTTCTCCTTTTTTTGCATGGTAGGTAAAGAAAAAGTTTCTTCCATCAATCGTTTTTCTTACACCGCCATCTTTTATATGCTCTCCCCAAGCGACCGTAATCTCTTGATTTGTTTCTGAAAAGATATCAAGGGTGGCAAGACCGACCGTTTCGCCTCCCAAATCAATAAGATAATGATTTCTTTCATACTCGGTTATTTGTTTGCAGGGCTTTCTCATCTTTATTTGTGCCTTTTTTATAGGTCTTTCATAAAGGCTGCAATTTTTATTTACAACAACGCTTTTTTCATAAGGCAGATTCTTTTTTCCGTTAGCATCGTATTCAAATGTAAATCCTAACTGCTTTGTTACAAAAAGCTGTTTTCCGCTTTTATAATTTGGGTTTTCCCGTGATAGAGTTTCGGCACTGCTTGATGCTAAAATCTCATTTTGAGAAGACACCTCATATATAAGACCTGCTGAGGCTTGGCGATACCTTTGGGTTGAAACGCCGCAATGATAGGCAAGAATGTACAGTTTGTTCTCGCCCTCCTTTAAAAAGCCTGTGATATCTATTTTGTCATATATTTTGTAGTGCTCAAAATCTCCATACTGACCCGACGCGGCATATTCACCGTTAACAAACAATGTGTAATCCGAGTCGACCGAGACAGATATGAAAACATTCTTTATTTTATCAAGATTAAAGCTATCACAAAAATCAACATACTGGTCGGGGCCTTCACCCGAAGATAGCCAAATCCACTCTGCTTTTTTAAACACTTTCATTTTTCCTCCTTTTAAAAACCTGCTTTTATCAGTCATGCCTTTCATCCTCATTTTTATAGCATTCACAAAATCTTGCTGAAAATGCCGGGGATTCGCCCTTGGCATAAAGGTGAGAGGTATCTCCAAAGGTAAGCGTTCTAAAATACGCAAAGCCCTCTCTTCTCTCCTCGCTCGCTACCACGGTAACCGAGCTTGGAGCTGCGCAAAAGCCGTGCCAGAGCTGCATAGGCGAAATGTTAAGAAGGTGCGAAAGTAAAACACATTCTACACCGAAATGACAGAAAAATACAATTGTATCGTTATTAGGCTTTTCGGCACGATAAAGTTTTCCCTCTCTTTTATATCCGAAAGCAAGGAGCAAGCTGTCAAGCTCTGACACTACCCAATCATATTCCTTTTTTACATTTGCCTCAGCCATAATGTCATTTTCTTGCCACTTATCATATCTGAAAAATCGCTCATCCTGCGTCCAATCATTAGGAAGCCAATCCCAAGTTCCACGCAGTTCGCCCTTACCGTCAGGTCGCTTTATAGGAGCACTAAACTCCCTTAACCAGTCGCACACGACAGCCTCTCTTCCCACTCTTTCAAGCGTAAAGGAGGCGGTGTCTCTCGCCCTCCCCATTGGAGAGACAAAATACTCCTTCGCCTTTATGTCCTTTAACCTTTCGGCTAAAAATTGAGCCTCTATAAAGCCCTTTTCGGTCAGAGAGTCTATGCTGTAATCAGGGTCGGCATGACGCACAATTATTATTTTCATTCAAAACCACCTGCTACTCGTTTAAACTTTTTTCTTTTTAAATGTTAAGCTAAATAAACTGTCAAGGCCTTTATAAATCAAATCTATAACAAGCGCAAGACCTAAGGACGCCGCAAAGACAAAGGGTACAACCGCAAAATAATAAATAAGTCGGTCGGGCATATATCCTAATGCGCTATTTAAAAACGGATATGCATAATTGTCGAAAATATATGATACAAGATAAACACTAAGAGAAACCTCTGCTATTTTTGTCACTGCAAATTTTATAAAACGAGGAGTTTTATCGGTATTTATGCGTGCTAAGAACAAGAAAAGTAGTGCGGTGGGAACAAGGGTTGTAAATCCTGCCCAATTATTCCAAACATCCTGTTTGAAAATGCCTTCGTTTGACTTTAATATGCAAAATGCTCCGCAAAGTAAAAGTGTAACGCCGTAAAGCAAGGCGTTTAAAGATAATTTAAGTTTGATTTCATTCTTAAACTCAGATATGTATGCGCCTATAAAATAATAGGTAACGGGATAAAATTCAACCCACCAATTAGGAATAATTAGTTTTCCGAAAGCATTAACAAGCGATGGCAGTGTTGTAAGTCCTATCATTGTTAAAACAAGAGCTAGCTTTTGCTTCTTGCCGACAAGATTATTATAAATAAGATTTAAAAACGGAATTAATAAAAACAGCCCTATATACATTTCTATATACCAAGAATATTGCTTAAAGGAAAGTATATTACCAATAGCACTTAAAAAGGTTACCTTGGTATTTGTAAAATAATTAATGTAAATTAATATTGCGATAGTAGACATCACATAAATTATATAGGTCTTTTTTATTCCCAAAAAATATCTTGCGCAAAGCTTTTTCTTGTTCATAAGAAAACCTGTAAGCATTAAAAAAAGCGGAACACATGCCATAAACATGGTTCTTAAAATCACAGCAAGATACATTCGTTTACTGACTACCGGCTCACTGTAAAAACCGTTTTTCAGGAAAAAGTGAACCGACAGCACCAAGTAGACCGCAAGGCTTCTGATTAAATCCGCATTAAAGTTTCTTTTCTTCTCCATAATTTCCCCCACTTAATTTTAAAGAGTCCGTTTTCTATATGATATAAATGCCTGTCCGTGCCCAGAAGTACATATCATATACACAGTATATATTGCAAATTCCGTTAGGAATTTATATCGTGCAGAAACAGTGCCGCTGTTTCTACATGGCTTGTCCTTGGAAAAAGGTCAAAGGGTGTATATTCTTTCAACTCATATCCAAGCTCGCTTAAAATTTTTATGTCGCGCGCAAGGGTTGCGGGGTCGCAGGAAACATATACCAGCCTTTCAGGACAAAAGTCCTTTGCTACCGTAATAAGAAGCTCCTTTGAACAGCCCTTTCTTGGCGGGTCAAGGACAACAGTATCAGGTTTTATCCCCTCTTCTTTAAGCTTACTTGCGGCGTTTGCCGCATCATTACAGATAAATCGAGCATTTTTTATTTGGTTGAGCTCGGCATTATACTCTGCGTCCCGTACCGCATCGGGAATAATCTCCACCCCTATTATCTGCTTTGCTTTTTTTGCCATAGAAAGACCTATGGCTCCTGCTCCGCAATAAAGGTCAAGTACGGTTTTGCCATCTGCTTCGGCATATTCCGCCGCCTTTTTATAAAGCTTCTCTGCCATACTGCGATTTACCTGATAAAAGGAAAGGGGGCTTAGCCTTACCTTTATTCCGCACAGCTCATCGTAAATATATCCGTCGCCGAAAATTGCAACAAGCCTTTTGCCCAGTATTACATTTGTTTTTTCTTTGTTTATATTAAGAACTACCGTTTTAAGCGAATCTTTTAAAATCTCTTTAAGGCTATCTACAAGTTCCTCAGAAAAGGGCAGGCTGTCGCCGTTTACTACTATGCACACCATAATCTGTCCCGTGGCTTCTGCCTTGCGGATATAAAGATGGCGAATAAGTCCTTTCCCTGTTTGTTCGTTGTAAATACTTAGTCCCCTTTTTCGCAAAGAGGCTGAAAAGCACTCGGAAATTTTCGCAAACTCCTTTGGTTGAAGCAAACAGTCCTCGCAGGGAATAATACGATGTGAATGACCTGCATAAAATCCGCAAAGCCCCTCCTCGTTTATGGGGTATTGTGCCTTGTTGCGATATCTCTCGCTCTTACTAGGAGCGCATATAGGCTGTGGCGGCATATAAACTCCACCAATACGATAAACTGCATCCTCAACCTTTTTTTGCTTTATTTGGCACTCGGCAGAGTAGGAAATATGGCGGTAAACACAGCCGCCGCATTTAGAAAATACATCGCAGTTGTTTTCTTCTCTGTCGGGAGAGGGTGTAATTAGTCTTAAAAGCTTTCCGTAAGCGCAATTTGATTTAACCTTTAATATTAGCACCTCGGCTGTGTCCCCAACCGCTGTCATGGGAACAAATACTGCCATTCCATCATATCTGCCGATTCCACTACCCTCGCTCGACATTGCTGTTATAGTTAGAACAATAATCTCGTTTTTTTCCATAATATTACACCTTGAAGTAGCTGTTAAAACGATTTTTTTCATAAAAATCAAGACTTTGATTGTAGTTAACCATCGTAAATCTCGAATGAACCACATAACAGCCGATTAAAAAAGGTGCTGTATAAATTAACGGCAGAACAAGAAGAGATAAGAAAATCCAACCTATATTCGAGCAAATCAGATTGAAAAAAGCTGAAAGGCTCTTCTTTGACAGGGTTGTCGAAATGTGAACCGCCTCTAATATAAGCAGGTCATCATCCATAACTGCAATTATCGGAACCAAATAATACCGAAGAGATGTTGCTGTTGCAAGCAGTATGCCAAAGACATAAAACAAGTTCTTAAATGCCGAAATATTTACCGCCCAAACAGGCAAAGCCTCCTTAAAAATGTCATATAACCAAAAATGCGAGAGTATTTGAACCGCAAAATAAGGAATCATACAAAGAAATACTATAACCCCAGCTTTAAAGCATATAACAAGGCTTAGCTTTACGGCTCTTACATAGGCTTTTTTGCTCATAAAATAATAAAATGCCGATGAAATATCCTCAATCGCCCCGTCGGTAGCTCTCCAAAACCAGCGCAGCACCCCATAAAAGAGGGGCAGAAGTATAAGAAATGCCGAAACGCCACCTATGGCAACAAGAATATAACCGCTCTCATTTTTTGCAAAAAGCAGTGTGACCGATAAAAGCATATTAAAAATGTAATAGCAAAACACAGGAAGCAGTCCGACCACAACCGCTTCGGTCCATCTTCCCTTTAATGTGTCCCTCACAGTGCTTTTAACTACCGTTGATGAGGGTATTCTGCCAGGTAACATTGTTTCACCCCTTAGTAAGCCTTGCAAAGCCTGCCATAATTTTCTTTGTTCCCACCGAGTCAAAGGCTATTTCAAGCATAGCATCATTCCCCATAGGAGAAACCTTTAAAATCATACCCTTTCCAAAGGTTTTGTGCTCAACTACCATTCCTACTGTATATTCACACATATTTGCCTTTGGTTTGGGTTCGCAGGGTCGTGCAAAAACGCTCGAATAATCATACTGAGCCGACCTATCAAAAAAGCCTTCTCTATTACTGTTCCCATAAGAACGACCGAAAGAGTCTTTACTAAAATCGTTCCAAGCGGGCTTTGTTCCCGTTATGTTTACAAGCTTCTCGGGAATTTCGCCTATAAACCGCGAGGCGCGATTTCTGGATGTTGCGCCGTAAAGCATACGAAGGTCAGCTTTGGTTATATAAAGCCTTTCTTTCGCCCTTGTAATCGCAACATAGGCAAGGCGCCTTTCCTCCTCCATTTCGTCGGGGGTGGAATATATTGTTTGATTTCCGGGGAAAATTCCCTCCTCCATTCCCACAATAAAGACATTTTTAAATTCAAGTCCTTTTGCCGAATGAACGGTCATCATAACTACCGAATCTGAGTCGGAGTTATAGTTATCAATATCGCTGAAAAGCGATATTTCCTCTAAATATCCCGAAAGCGTAGCATTTTCGTTTTCCTGCTCATACTGCATTATTCCCGATGCTAGTTCCTTTACGTTTTCGGCGCGTTCCTTGCCCTCGGGACCCTCGGCAAGCAGAGCGTCAAGATAGCCTGTTTTATTAAGCATCAAATCAAACAGCTCGTGTATGGGCATCTGCCTTGAAGCTGATGACAAGTCCTCTATCATATCGCAAAACTCTTTAAGCTTCGATGATGAGCGTGACAAAATAGGATACTCGTACGCTTCCCTTATTACTTCAAATATACTAACTCTAAGCGAGGCTGCAATTTCTCCCGCTCTTGATACCGTTGTATCTCCTATTGAACGCTTTGGCTCGTTTATTATTCTTTTTAGCCTTACATCATCCTTGTGATTGTTTATAAGGTGTAGGTATGCCAGAACATCTTTTATTTCTTTTCTCTCAAAGAACTTGTGACCGCCGATAACCTTATAGCTTATGGCACTTCTGGCAAAAACATTTTCTACCGCGCTTGACTGTGCGTTCATACGGTAAAGTATTGCGTGGTCGGAAAATTTTGCTCCGTTTTTAACATTGTCAAGTATGGTATTTGCTACATACCGAGCCTCGTCGCTTTCATCCTGTGCGGTATGAACGGTTATTTTATCTCCGCTGCCCTTATCGGTCCAGAGGTTTTTGCCCTTTCTGCCGATGTTGTTTGATATAACAGCGTTTGCCGCATCAAGTATGTTTCCAACCGACCTATAATTTTGCTCTAACTTTATTACGGTCGCTTTCTTATACTGCTTTTCAAAATTAAGTATGTTTTCAATAGTGGCTCCTCTAAAACGATAGATACTCTGGTCATCGTCTCCCACGACACAAAGATTTTTATGCGTTTGTGAAAGAAGCTTTACAAGAACGTATTGAGCGTGGTTTGTATCCTGATACTCATCTACCATTACATACTTAAAGCGGTTGCCGTAATAATCGGCTACATCCTCGTTTTCTAAGAGCAGCTTTACGGTGTTGGCAATCATACCGTCAAAATCCATCGCATCGGCGGCGCGCAGACGTTCCTCATACTCACAATAAATTGCGGCTATCATTTTGTTACGATAGTCCTCGCCCACAGAGTTTTTGTACTCCTGCTCATCTATAAGCTTTTCCTTTGCCGATGAAATCGCATTTATAACCGCCTTAGGATTTAGCACCTTTTCATCGAAATTATTTTGCTTCATTATATCCTTGACAACTCTTTTTTGGTCATCTGTATCATAGATAGTGAAGTTTGAGGTGTAGCCAACCCTATCTCCAAAGCGTCGCAGTATTTTTCCGCATACCGAATGGAAGGTGCCTGCCCAAACCCCGCTTTCCTCACTTTGAAGCTTTGCGGAAATTCTCTCCTTTAACTCGTTTGCCGCCTTGTTTGTAAAGGTTATTGCAAGTATTTCCCACGGCTTTGCCGCCCTGTATGAAAACGACCATGAATCAGGCATTGTGTCGCTCATTCCTTTTAGATACGCCTCGGCACAGGCTATATCCTCATCTGTAAAATCAGGTACAAATTCAGTATTATAGGCGTCACCGTATTTAATTAGATAGGCTATTCTGTTTACAAGCACGGTTGTTTTTCCGCTTCCCGCACCTGCTAGCACCAAAACAGGACCGTCGGTCTTGGTTACCGCCTTAAACTGCATATCATTCATTGAAGAAAATTCTTTTTCAATAACTGCTTTTCTCAAAACTTTAAATTCATTAGAAGTCATTTTTTATTCCCATCTGATAAATAATATATTAAACATTATAATTGTACTATAAAACTGCCCGTTTATCAATATTGAATTGAAATTAATAAAAGCTTTTGATATAATAACAATTAAAGGAATTAAAAAGATTCGGAGTTTAAAAAATGGCTGATAAAAAATTAACACGGCAATATATTAGACGGCGTCGGCGCAGAAGAAGAATAACCGCTCTTATCGTTCTTCTTTTGCTTGTTGCGGCGATTGTTTTCGGTGTTTCATCCTTTATAAAATCACTAAACAAGGAAAACGGCGGCTCGGATATTTCTTCTGAGCTTTCTTCCTACAACAATACACCCAAAGAGCCTTATAAAATCGCATCCGCTAAGGTCGGTTCAACAGGTGACCTGCTTATTCACAGTCCTATTTTGACAAGTGCGAAGCAATCTGACGGAACCTACGATTTTTCGGGAATTTTTTCATCCGTTAAGCCTTATTTTGAGCAGTTTGACCTTATGACCGCAAATCTTGAAGTAACCCTTGCGGGTGACTCTCGTGCATACACGGGTTATCCCGTTTTCAACTGTCCCGATTCGCTTATTGATGCGGCGGTAAACGGTGGTGTAGATATGTTTCTTACCGCGAACAACCATACCTACGACACTGGGATTGATGGACTTATGCGTACAATGAAGGTTTTAAAGGAAAAATCTGTTCCCTTTATCGGTACAAGACAGTCAGAACAGGACAGCTTATACACTGTTAAGGATATAAACGGTATTAAGATAGGAATGGTTTGCTACACCTATTGCACTACCGCCTCGGACGGAAGAAAAGCATTAAACGGTAACGTTTTAAGGTCAGAGGCAGGGCCTCTTGTAAACACCTTTGATTATAATAAGCTTGATGAGTTTTACTCCGAGGCCGAAAGCGTTATAACAGAGATGAAAAATGACGGCGCAGAGGCGACTATAATTTATCTTCATTGGGGTAATGAGTATATTCGCACGCCGAACACATATCAAAAAGCCATAGCGCAAAAAATTTGTGACCTAGGATACGATGTAATAATAGGCGGACATCCTCACGTTATACAGCCTATTGAAACCCTCGTTTCAGAAAACGGGCACGAAACCGTTTGTCTGTATTCGATGGGAAATGCCATATCAAATCAGCGCAAAGCACTTATGGACAGTGATAATTACAGCGGTCACACAGAGGACGGTCTTATCCTTGGTGTAACCTTTGATAAATACAGCGACGGCAAGGTGGTTATATCCGACCTGTCGGTTGTGCCTTGCTGGGTTGATATGAAAAGAATTTCGGGTAAAAATCAATACCGAATTGTACCTCTTGATACTGAATTTTTGGAGGACTGGGACACTTATGTTCTGACAGGCGTTTCACACGCAAAGGCATCCTTTAACCGCACAATGAAGCTTGTGGGAGAAGGTCTTAACGCTTACAGAACTTCCCACGGTATGAGTGAGGTTGTAACAAAAGTGGAACCGTAATAAAAAGCCGTTTTAACACACAAAAATCCCTCAGACTGATGTCTGAGGGACTTTTGTGTTTATAGCCTTTTATTCAATAGATATAATTTCTAACCTTACATCCTTCAATGTAGCCACAATATATGAGCCATAACTATCATAATAATCATCGGGATTAAAACTTATCGTTTCTGTCTTTTTACTATTCCCAGCGATATCTTCAATTTCTATCGTTTTTTCTCCTCTTCCATATTCAATACTTGAATAGTATCCCGATTCAATAAATAAAATTGTAAAATTTACGTTTGTCGTGCATTTAGAGATTGGCATTTTATTGTTGTTGGTTACTGTAACTTCTATCTTTCCTCTTTCAACATCAACATAAACACTCGCCGATACATTTTCGATTTTGGGTTGCATTTCTAAATATTTATCATAATAACCAGATAGCATTGAATTACTAGCCCAACTATCATTAACACTTATAAAGGAATATGTTTCAAGTATGTCTTCATCGACCTTATTGTCCTTATACGCCGAATAGCATTCCGATATTGATTCCATCGAGTTGCAATTTTCCTTTAAGGTCATATATGAATCATAATCATCTACAAACGGCGACACAAATTTTGTTGATGGATATTTAAATATATCTTTGCTCATTGAACTCCATTGTTTGCTATCCTTTAAATCACCATCAATAATTTGACTTTTCCATTTTTCGAGGCCACTATTAATCTGAGTACCGCAAACTATCGCGGAAACCAACAAATAAACTACTACTATTATTGTCAATGATGATACTGATGCGACTCCAACTTTAATAGCATTTTTTTGAGTTTTTTCTTTATTCTCTATCGCATAATCACTAGTCTTTTTTCGCGAGCAACTTAATGCAAAAAGAACAAATGTTGCAACTAACGATATTTCTTTTATTATGTCGACAATCTCAAAAGAAGCAAATTGTCTTGCGAACGCAAGAACCTCAATAGCTGTTGCAAGTACAAGTACTATCCATTTGCTAATTTTCCTTGGAATCAAATACATTAATAAAAATGCCAAAACAACTACAATAATATATCTTAAAGAACATAAAATATTTAAGACGTCATCGGTTGAGGTGGTTGAGAGCGCGAGGTGTGTTTTATAATTATAGATATAAAACTTTATACTAAATCTTGAACTGTTGGTTAATGCCAACAATAAAGCTAAAACCATTATAACAAACGGATATTTATGCTTAACTTTAAAGATTAGTAGTGCACTAGAAACTACCATCAATATATTTATAATATACGAGGCATAATAGGAATATAAAATATATTCGTAAAGGTTAAAACCTGCTAAGAAAACTAAAAAGTTTAAAACAACCGATACAATCCAAAAAGACATGAGAAAATTAGACTTCTTTACTATTTCTTTATTATCTTTAACCTTTAATATAAAAAGTGAGCAAATTCCAAATAAAATAGCACATAGTGAAAAAGAAAACACCGTGCTTGCGCCCGAAAATAATTCAAATATATCTTTTGGTAAAAATTTGTTTGTTAACTGATATAGTGGATCGCCTATTCCAAACGCAATAAAGAAAATCATTGCAAATTTGAAAACTCGTGAATTGTAATCGACATAAAAATGTCGAAAATATTCTTTTATTACATTTAAAACTTGTTTGATATCAAATTTGATACCTTTTTTAAACAACTGATTTGTTTTTTTCTGCTCTTGTATTTTGTTTCCGCAGTTGCCACAAAAAAGAGCTCCATCGTTTATTTCGTTACCGCAATTAGGACAAAAAAGCAATTTTCAACACCTCTATTTCTTTTTATATGTTACTTCGAGTCCTTTATCAGGATGATATTTCCATGAAACCTTAATATCATCAAACTCTTCAGTTTGTTTGCCATCATTGCCTGTTGTTTTACCCATATCATCAAAAAGGGAATCCGGTAAACCAAGTTCTGCGTTAACATTTTCGATAGCCGTGTATGACGCATAATACGCAATTCCATTGTCTTCCTCATCATAAGGGTTTGTATCTATATGCAAATAGCTTTTATCTGAACCCACTTCTGCCCAAATTGGGTCACAATATTCATCAAAGATTTTTTTGAAGTTTGGCCCTTTATTAAGTAAGGCAATAATAACAATTATTACTGCTAATACGACTATTCCTCCAGCAATTATTGCTTTTTTCGAAGATAAAAGAATATTTACAGCATTTTCTGTCTTTGCCTCGGTTTGATTGCAATCATTTTCTTGAGTTTCATTTTCATCAATTTCTTTGTTCTCTGTAATACAATTAATTTCATTGCCACAGTCAGGACAAAATTTTTCATCTAATAATTCTTTTCCACATTTTTCACAAAATTTCATAGTGAAACCTCCAAAAATTATTCGCCGAAATTCGACTAAAAACATTTTATGACAATGTGTCATAAAAGTCAAGAAAAAATATGACAAAATGTCATTAGGAGGGTGAGTTTATGAAAAATAATTTAAAGCTTTTAAGGAAAAGCCGTGGTTATACACAAATTGCCGTACAAATGAAGACAGGTATTGAGCAAGCACTTTTATCAAAATTTGAAAACGGAGAGCGTGTTCCTCCTACCGAAACCTTAATTCGCCTTGCAGATTTTTATAATGTTAGCATTGATTATATCCTATGCCGAACCGATAATCCAAATATACAAAAATAATCTTTAAATAAAGCAAAAACTCGGAGGAAATCCTCCGAGTTTTTAATTTTTTAAGCTTCGCTAAAATTGCTTTTATCTACTCCACAAAGGGGGCAAACAAAATCTTCGGGCAGGTCGCTGAACTTGGTGCCGGGTGCTATTCCGCAGTCCTCACAGCCTTTTTCCTCATCATACTCCCATCCGCATACATCACAAACATATTTCACCTATTTCATCTCCTTAAAAATCTATTTTATTTTTTCAAAGTCTTCTTTACCGTGTTTACAAAGCGGACAGATGAAGTCGTCGGGAAGTGTCTCTCCCTCATAAACATATCCGCATATCTTGCAAACATATCCCTTTTTGCCGTCTGTTTTCGGCTTTGGTTTTACATTATTCATATAGTAGGTATATGTCATTGTTTGTTTGTCGTTAATCACTCGGGTTTCTGTGACAGAACAAATAAACATTCCGTGCGTATCAAGGTCAACAAACTTTTCTACCTTTAAGGAAAGATACGAATTTATAATATAGGGTAGGAAAACAAGTCCGTTTTCTGAGCGAACAAGCTCTGCTCCCAAAAACTTATCGCAGTTTCTTCCGCTTTTGAACCCAAAGTTTTCAAAGACTGCAAAGGGCGCTTCCTCGGTTAAGCAGTTGATATTCATTTTTCCTGTTTTCTTTATAGTATGGTAGGAATAGCTTTGTTTGTTTATAGTAACGGCAACCCTGTTGGGTGTATTTGTTACCTGCGAAATGGAATTTACTATTATTCCGTTGTCCTTTTTGCCATCGTTTGTGGTGACAACATAAAGTCCGTATCCTATTTTAAACATGGCAGAAGGGTCGTTTTTGCCTGTGATTTCATCTGTTTTATATTCCTTGCAAAGCTCTGATGAAAGATTTTCAAGTGAATCTGCGCTTTCTTTTCCCAAGGCAGACATTATTTTAACTGTGTTTTCTGTGAAATTGATGTTTTTACAGCCTTCAAGCATCTCTTTCATGGTCTTTGCAGCCACAGGCGCCCAGCTACCGTTTTCAATTAAAGCTACGGTATGGTTTTGGAAATTACGGGAGGTTAAGTGGTTTATAAACTCCCGCATAAATGGGAAAATATCATTATTATAGGTCGTTGTTGCAAGCACCAGCTTACTGTAACGAAAAGCATCCGAAACCGCCGCCGACATATCGCACCGAGCAAGGTCGTAAACCTTGACGGCGGGGCAGCCGCTTACCCTAACACTTTCAGCAAGCTTTAAAACCGCCTTTTTGGTATTGCCGTAAACAGATGTGTAGGCAATAACTATTCCCTCCTCGGTTTGATAACTCGACCATTTGTTATAAAGTCCGATATATTGTTCTATTTTTTCGCCGAGCACAGGTCCGTGAAGCGGGCAGATTTTTTCTATGCTAAGACCCGATGCCTTTTTAAGCAGAGCCTGTACCTGTGTGCCGTATTTTCCTACGATACCAAAATAGTATCTTCTTGCCTCTTCTTCCCAAGCCTCTTCCCTATCAAGTGCTCCGAATTTGCCGAAGCCGTCCGCCGAGAAAAGCACCTTATCACAGCTGTCATAGGTTACAATAACCTCAGGCCAATGAACCATAGGGGCAGTAAAGAAGGTAAGCTTGTGTTTTCCAAGCTCCAAGGTGTCGCCTTCTGCTACCACTATCCTATTATCAGTAAAGTCGGTTCCAAAAAAGTTTTGCATCATCACAAATGCCTTTTGTGATGCCACTACCTTTGCGTTTGGGAAAGCCTTAATAAAATTTATTATATTTGCCGAATGGTCGGGCTCCATATGCTGAATTATAAGATAATCGGGTGTTCTGTTACCAACTACGCCCTGAATATTATCCAGCCACTCGTGTGTAAATGCCGCGTCAACAGTATCCATAACCGCTATCTTATCATCAATTATTACATAAGAATTATAAGCTATCCCGTTTGGTACAGCATATTGTCCCTCAAAAAAATCAATTTTGTGGTCGTTTACGCCTACGTATTTGATATCGTTTGTAATCTGCATTTTATCACCCTTATCCCATTTACATTATAATTATATCCATATTTTAGTGTTAAATCAATTTTAATAAGAATTATTTATTAAAATATGCCCACCGTTGCGGCAGGCATTAATTTAATCAACATACTTTACCGCAGCGGTAAACTTTTTGTTTTTTCCAAGAAGCGAAATCTGATTGTTTACAGAGGCAATAAGATTTGTGCAGCTACCCATATGCTCTGACGCAGTCTTAAAACGCATCTCATTTTTCCCAATCGCAGATGTAAGCAGTGCAACAACCACGGTAGTTGTGTCATTATCACCCTTAATGAAAATTTCAGTTAAGGTGTCTATTAGCTTTTTCACTGATTTTTTGTTTCCTGCATCAAAGGTTTTTCTAATTTCAGGAACGGCATAAGTGGTAAGAAAATCAAGGTATAAATACTTGCCCTTTTCACTTATCTCCTGCTTGTAAACATCTTTAAGCACAGGATAAATTGCCAGCACCTTTGTTGTAAGGGTATTTATTGTTACCGCATCACCCTTATTTGCCGTGGGTAAATCTATATTAACACCCATATTTCTTCTTGCCGTTTTGATTCCAAGCCTTGTGCGTAGAGTATCTACAAAATCAATGCCTACGCTTGCGGCATCCTTTTCATTCTGACTGTCATCAAAAAGATACGAGGACGCTACCTCAAACTCTCCTGTATTGCCATCTGACACCTCTGCTATAAGAAGATTGTAAATCTGCTTTGACTCATCATACTCTATTTTTACTGCCGCCTTATCAGAAACAAAAACATCGCCATCAGCTTTAAATCCGTTTTCCTCGAAAAAGGCGTTCATCTCTTCTACAACCTTGCCGTAATATCTGTTATCCAAAGCTTTCACTCCAAAATTTTTTTATACGAGAATTATACCACATCTTTAAGCTTTTGTCACTAAAAATTAAATAAGCAGTAAAACAAGCACCTTTTCCTTGACAATAACGGGCTTAAAATGTATAATTACAAGGTGCTTAAATCACGAATTAAGTCATATATGCGGATGTGGCGGAATAGGTAGCTTTTTGAACAAATGCACCCAGTGGGTGAGAAAATGAAGTTCAAAAAGGCGCCGCGGTCGAAATTTATTGGCACTTAGAGCCAAAATAAATTTCGGGCACCGCAAGAGTCACGCGGGGCGCGGCTGCCTCTGTTTCGAAAATCTTTTGGAAACAAAATTTGCCGATTTAAAAACTTAATATGCGGATGTGGCGGAATAGGCAGACGCGCTAGATTCAGGTTCTAGTCGGGGCAACTCGGTGCAGGTTCGATTCCTGTTGTCCGCACCAAGAAAAAAGCACTTGCGAAAGCAAGTGCTTTTTTCAATTAAATCCGTCCTAACGGGCGGGATAAATTCATCTTCGATGGGTGAAATCACTTTGTGGTGTAATCCGACTTCGTCGGGTTGTAGGACGGATTTGATTTCATCTGCAAAGCAGATTTCACCCGAGCACAGTGAGGATTTCATCGTGCCTTGCACGATTTCATTAAATAATGATAACATACGAATCAGACAGACATGTCCTGTTATATTTGCTTCGCGAGTTAAGAGCAAATGTAACATCTAAGTCGTTAACTCTTGATACATCTTCATAAGTTCTGCAACGCATTCGGATTCGGTGTTGAGTTTGCCCCAGAAACCGTAGGCGCGCATAACGGCTTTATCGTTTTCCTGATGTGCTTTGCGGAGTTCGGTTGGCATAGCAACTTCATCGTAGAGATCAGCCAAAGAACAATCAGGATAGAGAGCACGAGCATCAAGAATTGCCTGCGCAGTTTTTTCAACAGCCGCTTTCTGTTCGTCGGTAGGTGTCGGCCAGGGGAAATTGTTATAAACAATATTTACAGAATATCTGTAATCGCTTTTCAATCTACCGCAAACAGCCCTCATCCATGCCATATGAACATTAGATGTCAAAATCCCAAATTCATAAAGTGTTGCATTGGGAACAACAAGATTGGCATTATTTGAAATAACCACACTTGGCATAAAACCGATAGGAATATATTTGCGATGTTCAGATGAAGTTGAAGGTACCAATAAATAATCTGTTTTGGGCTGGCGGTTTTCTCCAAATAACATTGGGGTATCTGCTAATTTTTTTGTTGCTTCACGATTACTTGCCTGACGGACTTTACGTACATTATCAACAGCGTAATAAATCGGAGCAATATTTTTAAGTAAAAAAGGAGATACATCTTCAAGCCATAAACACCAACGCTCCTTGTTATTAATGAATTCAGTCGCACCTAAAATCTTACGAAATAGCCCTTCGGCTTGTGGGTATTGTTTAACGATATCATCTTTTTCTTCCGTGGTATAATTACTTAAATAGCCATTATCATTTGGCATACTTCCAAAATCCATTTTAGGAACATCGCAAATAGGTTTTGCTTTATTATTTATAAAAACAGTTGGGGCATCTAAAAGATAAGCGTTTATATTATTAGCTTTTAGATATCTATCATTTTCAAAAATTATTTTCTGTTTGTTATTTACTGCAATACTAAATCCAATGATAACACAATGTACGTGAGCCTTAATACTTGCTTCGCTATCCCAACGGAATGTGCGGTGAGCAAAATCAATATGCACACCATCTTCAAAAAGGGGCTTCCACAGAATTGCAACACTTTCGCCTTGCGAAACGGAGTTTGTTGAAACCAAGGCGGTACGGATATTTGTACCTTTCATCAAATCAGTAGCTTTTTTGTACCAACAAGAAACGTAGTCAAGATTACCCGCATTTTTCCACTTGGCGCCGAAAACAGATATAACATCGTCCTTTTGTTCTTTGGTCATAAGGCGTGCACCAACAAACGGCGGATTACCCATTATATAATTAAGCTTGTCTTTAGGCACAACTGTTTCCCAATCGGTGCGCAATGCGTTGCCTTCTACAATATTGGCATAAGATTTAAGCGGCAAAAACTCAAGGTCTTGTTTAACAATATCCTCGGTTTCCTTCATCATTTGGCTTTCGGCAATCCAGAGTGCAGTTTTTGCAACGGTAACAGCAAAATCGTTAATTTCTATGCCGTAAAATTGTCCGATTGAAACCTTTATTATATCATCTAAACCAATAAGCACTTGTCCTTTTGTAATAATCTCAAGCGCTTCATTTTCTATACGACGCAAAGAAATATAGGTTTCGGTCAAGAAATTACCCGAACCACAAGCAGGATCAAAGAAGGTAAGGCTGCCGAGTTTTTCGCGGAAGTCATTAATTTTTGTTTCTCTTGTCTTAGCAATCTTAATCGCTTTGATTTCTTCTAATTCTTCACGTAATTCATCGAGGAACAGCGGGTCAATAACTTTATGTATGTTTTCGATAGAGGTGTAGTGCATACCACCACTACGGCGAGTTTCGGGGTTTAGGGTGCTTTCAAATACCGCACCGAAGATGGTGGGGCTAATATCGCTCCAGTCAAAGTCTTCGCTTGCGTTATGGAGAAGCAAATCACGAATTTTATCGTTCATTTGCGGTATTTCGATATTTTCATCCGCAAACAAACCGCCGTTCACATACGGGAAGGAAGCGAGTTGCTCATCTTCATATGGGTCGCGGTCTTCGGGTTTTGTATCAAGAATTTTGAAAAGCTCAATCAAAGCCTTTCGCATATCACGGGCAGAGAAAGACTTGATGTAATTATGGAATTTGGAGTGTCCACCGAATATACCGGCATCTTCTGCATAAAGACAGAAAACAAGGCGAACGATGAGTTTATTTAAACTTTTAAGAGATTCTTCGTTTTCGGGGTCGTGATACTGCTTTAAGATTTCATCATACAGTATGCCGACCAAGTTGCCTGCCTGAATGGAAACTTCCATTTCACGACGGATATTATCATCGCCGGTGTCCACAAGGAACATAAGGCGGTAATACTCACGGGCTAGGTCTTTTACAAAAATCTGCTCGGGTTCGCCATTCGGCTTTTCCATATCATAAACAAGAAATTCCTCAAAATTGCAGGTGATGATCCAGCGAGGGCGCTGTGAATACGGCAACACCGCAGAATAACGCTGTGCCTGTTGGAACGGAGTGAGCAATGTACCATCAGACTGTTTGATAGGCTTGCGCAGATCTTTATTGCGACCTTTCTGCTCAATAAGCACATGCGTTGCTGGGATAAAGCCGTCAATAAAGCTTGTATGATCAAGGCGCACTTGTTCCTCGAAGGTAATAAACTTTTCGGGTGCTTCTACGCCCAAGACATCACGAAGTAATGATAGCCAAAATGGTTGGCTTTCCCCCTTTTCATATCCTCTGTCTCTCCAATATTCAGCAAAGGCTTTCGCCGCTGCTCGTCGTTCTGTATCTTTCATTTTTATTCTCCTATATTACACTTCGGTATTTTCTGTCGTAGCATTTTTTCTTTTGATCTTCGATAATACTGGAGTCTTTTTTTCGTATGTAACATCTTTTTTAAAATATGTTGAACAACGAAACTCCTCTATTCTATCCGACATATCATCAAACAAATGCTGGTATACAACTGTATGAATTTCACTTGTTGTGTGTTCGGATTTAGCTTCAAAAAACATATCATTTAGTCCAAACAGTTTACGAACACATATGGCAAAATTTCCTT